>CAMHMM010000006.1 GCA_946186215.1 uncultured Ruminococcus sp.
AGAAGGAAGTACCCTTCTGAACATCCTCGTAGATCTCGCGGTAGATCTGTTTGTTAGCTTCCTTTTCCTGCTCCTTCTGCATGATGTCGAGAGTCTTTACAAGGGTAAGACCCGAGGTCATCATCGCAGACATCTGACGGCAGTCATAGGCAAGCTCCTTCGTTGTGAACTTATGCAGACTTTTTTTGTCCTGTCCCTTGAGCTCACGATAATCCGAGCAGAAAAGCCCTTTTTCGTGGATCTTATCAAGGAAATCGTTTACATCCTCGGCGTTCATGCGCTGGTTTTTGACAGTATTTCCCTGAACATCTGTCGCCGTATAGACATAAGTCTTCATAAACTGACACCTCCGAATACCTTTCTTTAGTATTTACCCGTGCAGTCTTATGAATCCGCACCGAGTTTGTGCGGGATCTTATACAGCCCTTACTGCACAAAAACCCTTTATAACCTATTATAGCATTTTGCCGCCTCTTTTACAATAGGCTATTTTTACCAAAATGTGACAATAATTATAATGTACTATGCACAATGTGCAATACAAAATGCACAACTATTATGCTGCACATTGTACAATAAAAATACACTATGCACAACACAAAACGGCTTTCAGAGCCTGTTTAAGGCATATTCGGGCTTATCATGCAGCTGCAGCCCGGTGAGGATTATTGTGAACTGTGTCCAATATTTTGCGGCAAAGTTTCGAGCTGCAAATGAGTGATTTTTCACAAATGAAAGAACGGGCAACAGCGGCATTTTGCCGCAAAAAACACTTGACACAGCGGCTTTTTTGCGGTAAAATATATTTGTGATTTATCACGCTAAAATTTTACAGAAAGGGGCTTGACAGTCATGCTTATCTGCAATACACTGTTAACATATCAGACGGGGATAGGGATAACTGCACTCTTTTTGGGATATGAGGTTCAGCGTGCTTCACGGCTGTTTGCATGAGGTGCGCTTTTGTTGTAAATAATTTAAGGAGGAGAATCAATGAAAGAAAAGGCGATAAAGCGCGTTACGGCGGCGGTGCTTGCCCTGCTTATCATCACGGGCTATATGCCTGTAACACCGCTTTCGGAGAGGTCCGGCGTTTTTGATGTAACGGTAAATGCGGAAGAAAACGCGATTCCGGATGCAGATGAAAACGCAGTTCCGAATGCGGATGAAAGCACAATTCCTGGTGCGGACGAAAACGCATCAAATTCGGCAGCAGTTAATTATATTGATGCAGCGGGTAATGTACTAAGTCATGATGCAGTAGAATCGGTAACACAAAGTGTTCTTGGTTCCTACAACAAGGAAACATGGTATGTTGTAGACAGCGATTTGTCTTTGAACGATTCTTTACGGGTTGTTGGTAATGTCAATCTCATTCTTGCTGACGGAAAAGAACTGAAGATCCGCAGTGAAAATGATTACGGAATATATATCGATGACAATTCTTCATTGACCGTGTACAGCCAGAGCACCGGAAGTAATATGGGAAAGCTGAATGTGGAGTATTGTGAGTCTTGTGTCAGAGTTGGCAACAGTAGTTTTGTTGTGAACGGAGGCAATATTTCTATAAATGCCGGATTAAGTTCAGATGGTATATTCATTAGTAATGACGGCAATATGACCGTCAATAATGGTATGGTTTCGGTAAGTGCCGGGCATGGTGGTGTCTTTATTAACTCCAACGGCAGTATGACCGTCAATAACGGTGTAGTTTCGGTAAGTGCTTGTCAATATGGTGTCGCTTTTGACCGCAACAGCAATATGGGCAATATGATTGTCAATGGTGGAAATATTACGATTGCAGGCGGTGCTAAGGCTGTAAGTGACGAAACAAAGTTGACTAAAAATGGCGGTACAGTTACTCTGAACAATTACGAAGAGATACAAGCTTCTGTTTTATATATTGATGAAACAGGAACATGGCAAAGCCATTTAGCTGATAAACTTACCGACAGTTCTATCAATACCGGCAGTTCTACTAATATAGATATAGGAAAAACAAATGAAGAAACATGGTATGTCGTGGATGGTGAAGTTTCTTTTGATAGAACGATAGCTATTTTAGGCGATGTCAATCTTATTCTTGCAGATGACGCTCAGCTGAATATAACTCCTATACCTACTGACGATTTCTATGGTGTGTATATGCGTCGTGATTTTGGCAGCGGATCTTTGACCATTTACAGTCAGAGCACCGGAGAGAATATGGGGAAAATGCTGATAAATGGTAATAATGATAGTTTTATCGGCATACAAAACAACGGCGCAAGTCTTGTCATCAATGGCGGTGAAATAACTACCGTAGGCGGAAAAAATGCAGAAGGTCTGCGTTTGAAGAATTCCGCAAATGTGGCTGTAAACGGCGGTAGATTTATCACAACGAATGGTTATGATACTTGTGGTATCACATTTGAAGATGTCGGCACGGTCACACTCGGGTACAATACGCCCGATGACAGTATAACAATAGCAGGTTTCAATAATGCATCCGGCGGCACTGTCATTGTCAAAGACGGGCAGAAATTTACGGACGGTGAGAATTTCTACAGCGGAACACTCACCGGAGAACAGCAGACGGCTATATCCGGAAAGAAACTTACTCCAACTCCGGCAATTGAGCATGCAATTATTGTGAACTGCGAACACGGCACAGTAACCCCGGACAAGTCTGCTGCTGCAAAGGGCGATACTGTTACATTGAATGTCACCCCCGAACTGGGCTATGTTCTGTCATCTCTGTCCGTTACAGATGCAAGCGGTGCAGCTGTTGATGTATCCGGAAACACATTCATCATGCCCGACAGTGATGTTACTGTTTCGGCGACATTCGCAGAACAGAATGAAATTATTTACATCAACGAGAACGGCGAAGAAGTCAGCTGCACAAAATACGCTGTTATTGATGATAATTCTGAGCATTACGATTCTGTGACCGGGGTGTTGACATTGCCGGCGGGCACCTATGTTGTGTCGAATACTTTTATGTGCGGCAATATCATGCTTAATGGCGATGTGAACATTGTGGTCAGCGGCGGTTGCTGGCTATACCCGGATAATGTTTACGGCGAAGGCCACAAGCTGAATATTTACAGTGCAGATCTCACTCGGCATGATATTGTAACCAATTTTACAGATATTACCGCTGATTCGGTGACCGTATGCGGCTGCAATTTCAACTGTAGTGGTTATCTGAAAACAGGCAGCCTGACTTGTATCGGCAGTTATGTAGATATTACTTCACTGGGTCCTCTGTCTGGCGGCAACACATCTGTCACACTCGGCTACTATGACGAATATGTCGGTGAAAATGATACGGTACGCATCCATAATTACTCAGGGGCAAGCGGCTCACTCTCTCTTAACCTGTTAAAGCCTTTTTTAGTTTCCGGATCAATTAGTCCGGTCGGAGAAAATGATAATATTATAGATCAGCAGCTTAATCCTGCATTTTCAATAGTATTCGATTCCAACGGTGGTGAACCGGTCGATACGATATATTATACGGTCGGCTCCCAGTGCCCTTATTTCGGGATGCCCGAACCTTCAAAAGACGGCGCGGTGTTTGCAGGCTGGTATGATAACAAGGAATTCAACGGCGAGCCCTGCAATGCAGGCACGAAATTCGAGGACAAAAACTACACCCTCTACGCAAAGTGGGAAGGATCATCGGTTGTACAATCCCATGCGGTCAATATATCCGATAATATTGCCCACGGTGAAGTCTCAGCAAACAAGACAGAAGCCAACCCAGGCGATACCGTTACACTTACCGTTACCCCCGCTGACGGCTATGCTGTAAAGTCTGTTACCGTAAACGGTGCAGAAGTCACAAAGGTCAGCGACACAGAATACACCTTTGAGATGCCCGACAGTGATGCGGAAGTTTCTGTGGAGTTTATCGGTAAATGCGGAGAAAATGCTTACTGGGAGTACAACGCAGATACAGGCGAGATGGTCATCACCGGCAGTGGTGATATTCCAAACTTTGGTAAACCCGAGCAGACACCGTGGTATGCTTTAAGAGATCAGGTGATCTCAATTGAAATAAGTGATGAGATCACTCATATCGGTAACTATTCATTCTGGAATTTTAATGAGCTCGTCTCTGTAAAATTACCAGAAGTTGCCGAAGGCAAAACTATGTCTATCGGTGATTACGCATTTTACGGGTGCACAGGTCTCACATCCGTAATAGTTCCCGACCGCGTTAATTACATTGATCTCCATGTTTTTGAAAACTGCACAGGCCTTAAATCAGTGTTCATTCCGGACAGTCTCGTGATGATCAGAGAAGGGACATTCGATGGATGCACTTCCCTTTCTGATATCTACTACAAGGGAACTGAGCAGCAGTGGAATTCTATTGATAAAAAATGCAAAATCCCGGGTACGGTTCATTTTGGTGCGCTTGCTGCTTATACCGTAACATGGAATAACTGGGACGGCACGGAACTTGAAAAAGACACAGAAGTTCCTGTAGGCACGATGCCCGCCTATTACGGTGACACACCTGTCAGGGAAGCTGATGACCGGTACATCTATACATTCAGCGACTGGGATAAGGAGATCAGCGCTGTTACCGGCGATGTGACCTATACAGCTGTGTTTGAATCACATGAGCGTCATCACAGCGGTGAGTGCGGCGAGACTGCTCACTGGGAGCTTGACGCAGCAACAGGCAAGCTGATCATCAGCGGCAGCGGTGCTATTCCGGACTTTGAATACAGGAGTGTACCGTGGTATGAATTAAGAGACCGGATAACCTCGGTTGAAATAGGCGATGATATCACTTGTATCGGTAACAATTCATTCCGCGAATTAAGTAGGCTCACCTCTGTAAATATCCCCGAAAGTGTCACATCTATAGGTGAGTACGCATTTGACGGATGCATAAGTCTCACATCCCTGATAATTCCCGACAGTGTTGAAAATATTGGTATATGTGCTTTTGTAGCCTGCACAGGCCTTACATCTGTGACCATTCCGAGGAGTGTCAAATCCATCGGAGAATCGGCATTCGCTGAATGCATGCGGCTTTCTGATATCTACTATAACGGAACCGAGCAGCAGTGGAATTCTATTATTGATGATGACTGCGGGATCCCGGACAATTGTACAGTGCATTTTGCTGCGGCCCACACCATAACGATCACAGCAGTTGAACACGGCACAGTCACCGCAGACAAGTCCTCTGCTGTACAGGGCGAGACCGTAACACTTACCATTTATCCCGATGATGGATATGTTCTCAATAATATCACTGTTACGGATGAAAATGGTGCTGCTGTGACTGTGACGGACAACACTTTCGTTATGCCCGCCGGTGAAGTTACTGTTTCAGCGAATTTTATCGGCAAATGCGGAGTAAATGCTTACTGGGAGTACAACGCAAAAACAGGCAAACTGACTATCAGCGGCAGCGGTTCTATCACAGACTTTGGATACGGGCAGGCACCGTGGTATGGATTAAGAGGGCAGGTAACCTCAGTTGTAATAAGCGATCATATCACTCATATCGGTAACTATTCCTTCTGTGATTTTTATAAGCTCACCTATGTGGTGTTACCCAAAGGTTACGCTCTTGTTCCTTGGGGCGATAAAATAAGAAATACAAGTATCGGAAATGGAGCATTCCGGGGCTGCACCAGTCTTAAATATGTGGACATCCCCGATAGTGTTAAAACTATTGATTCGTCTGCGTTTGAGGGTTGTTCAGCTCTTTCATCAATTACTATTCCGAATAGTGTTGTTAAGATAAGTGATGGCACTTTTATAGGATGCACCAGCCTTACAACGGTAAACATTCCCGATAGCGTCAATAGAATTGAAGGTTCTGCGTTCCAGGGATGCACCAGCCTTTCATCGATTACTATTCCAAATGGTGTTTCTCGTATAAGCTTGTTTACTTTTAAAGGGTGCAGCAGCCTTACAACGGTAAACATTCCCGATAGTGTCAATAGTATTGAAGGTTATGCGTTCCAGGGATGCACCGGCCTTTCATCGATTACTATTCCTGAAAGCGTTACGGCAATTGGTACAAATGCGTTCAACGGATGCACAAAATTAAAGGACATCCGGTTCACAGGCACAAAAGCGCAGTGGGATGCTGTTGATAAGAGCAGCGCAGATATACCCGAAGGCTGTAAGGTTCACTTTACTGATGGGTGCACCATAACGACCATAGCAGGTGAACACGGCACAGTCACCGCCGACAAGTCCTTTGCCGCACCCGGCGAAACCGTAACACTTACCGTTACCCCCGCTGACGGCTATGCTGTAAAGTCTGTTACCGTGAACGGCACAGAAGCCACAAAGGTCAATGACACAACATATACCTTTGTGATGCCTGACTGTGATGCGGAAGTTGCTGTGGAGTTTATCGGTAAATGCGGCGATACTGCTTACTGGGAGTTTGACGAAAAAAGACACAAACTGACTATCAGCGGCAGTGGTGCTATCACAGACTTTCGCATAGCGCAAGCACCGTGGTATGAATTAAGGGGGCGGGTAACCTCAATTGAAATAGGCGTTGGTATCACTCATATCGGTAACTTTTCGTTCGGTATGTTTAGTAATCTCGCCTCTGTAAAATTACCCCAAAGTGTTACAAGTATCGGAAAGGAGGCATTCTCGCTCTGCCGCAGTCTTGAAAATGTGACTATTCCTGCAAAAGTTAACAGCCTTGGCGAAAGGTCATTTAGTGGATGCAGCAATCTCAAATCAATAGTTATTCCGGTCAGTGTCAAGAACATTAAATCCGGGACATTCAACGGATGCACTTCCCTTTCTGATATCTACTACAATGGAACTAAGCAGCAGTGGGCTTCTGTTGTTGAATGCGATATCCCGGACAAGTGCAAGGTGCATTTTTCTGAGTACGCCATAACGACCGCAGCAAGTGAACACGGCACAGTCACCGCAGACAAGTCTGTTGCCGCACCCGGCGATACCGTCAAACTTACCATTAAACCCGATTACTGCTATGAAATTAAGGCTGTTACCGTGAACGGCACAGGTGCCACAAAGGTCAGTGACACAACATACACCTTTAAGATGCCCGATGATGATGCAGAAGTTGCTGTTGAGTTTGAGTTTGTCGGATATGATGTATTATTTTCGGATAGAGCAAATAAAGGCGGAACGATCACCGCAGACAAGACTAAAGCAAAGGAAGACGATATAGTTTATCTGACAGTAACTCCGGATGATAATTGTGTTCTGAATTTTATAAAAGTTCGTACAGGTAGTATAGAACTCGATGTGAGCATAAATGAAGAAGGAAAATATTATTTTGTGATGCCTGCGAATTATGTGATGATAGATGCCGCTTTTGACGCGATACGCGGTTCCTGCGGTTCAAAAACAGGAGCGAAATGGGAAGTCTTTGATACTGACGATGACGGAAAATATGACAAATTGGTGATCAGCGGCTCAGGTGAAATGACAAAAGCAGGTTGGGGTAGTCATTCTGAAAATCTCAATGATATTGAGATAGGAAATGGAATCACAACTATCGGCGATCAAGCATTTCAAGGCTGTACACAGATCACATCTGTTATAATCCCCGCAGGTGTTACAAAAATTGGAGGCCATGCTTTCGATGGATGCAGCAGTCTTACAACAGTAGTTATTCCTGATAGCGTCACAAAAATTCAGGGTTATGCGTTTAACGGATGCACCAGCCTTGAATCGATCACTATTCCGGAAGGTGTTACGACAATTGGTCAATATGCATTTAACGGATGCAGCAGTCTTGGATCGATCACTATTCCGAAGGGTATTACGAAGATTACCCCCAATGCGTTTAGTGGATGCAGCAGTCTTGAAACGATCACTATTCCGGAAGGTGTTACGAGAATTGATCATGAAGCGTTTAACGGCTGCAGCAGTCTTGAATCGATCACTATTCCGGATAGTGTTACGGCAATTGGTCATGATGCGTTTAACGGCTGCAGCAGCCTTGAATCAATTACTATTCCGGAAAGTGTTACGACAATTGAGCAAGGTGCGTTCACCGGATGCACAAAATTAAAGGACATCTGGTTCACAGGCACACAAGCGCAGTGGAATGATGTTTCCAATAGCGCTGCAGACATACCCGCAGGCTGTGTGGTGCATTACTTAGTAGAGGAAAAGGAGCCCACCTGTGAAGAGACAGGCAATATCGAGTATTACGGCGGCACTGACGGCAGCGCGTACCTCAGAAACACCGACGGCAGCTTTACCGAAACCACTCTCGAAGCAGTGACAAAGCCCGCAACCGAACACGCTTACGCAGCACCCGTATGGAGCTGGACACAGGTAGACGGCGAATACACCGCATCTATGAAGGCTGTATGCGCAAAGTGCGGCAAGGTGATAACTTATCCCGCTAATGTATCACATACAACGGCTGATGGAATAATCACTTATACAGCTTCTGTGACCATTGACGGAACAGAGTTTACTACGACCACATCGGTGAAGGAAAGCTATTCCTTTGATGTTGTGGACGGAACGATAACCAAGGGTGAAAAGGAAAGCTATTCGTATGACGATGCCGTGACCGTTACAGCTCAAGAGTCAAAGGACGGAAAATATTTCTCCGGCTGGTATATCGGTGAAACCCCTATCACTACAAAGCTCAGCTATACCTTCTATGTAAAAAGTGATATGATTGTCACTGCAAAATATGATGGCGATTCTGTACAGAAAGAACAGGCTGATGTATCAGTAATGATCAACCGCAGTGATATTGCAAACAGTAAGCAGAAGGTCGTGTTCGCACTCAACTGGGCTCTGCCTGCCGGATGCAGACTGAAGGAAGCAGGCATAGTCCGCAGATATGGCAGCGCAGAAGATCTGAAGCTTGAATCCGTTGATGGTTCAGATATAAAGAAGAACACATCAACGCTCAGAACGCAGAATGGTAACTGCAACTTCATCCTTACGGTATCTGCTGCAACAAAGACTAAGACGATCAATGCTGTTGGCTATGTAATATACATAGATAAAAACGGCGTGACACAGACGGCGTATTCTGAAGTTCAGACAAGCGCATATGATGGATAAGGAGACAGCAAGATAACGATGAAAGAACAGTATACTGCTCCCGAAGTGGAGATAATAGAATTTGAAACAGTGGATGTCATAAATGTATCAGAAGGATCATCTGGTAGTGAGGATCAGCCTATAGGAGGAGAAGATGGAGAATAACTCTCAATGATCCTCGCATAAACCGGCAGACGGTCAACCCGTCTGCCGGTTTTGTGGTTGTGTATGCCGATGAGCGCCCCATGACAAAGCAGGCATAAAAGTTTCGGGCCGCTGATGAGCGTTCCCTTTCAAAAGAGAGTACGGGAGGTTGTCGGCATTGCCGGCTTTGCCAATTATACAGCATTTTCTGTGAAAATGAGAGTTTCGAGCTACTGATGAGCGTTCCCTTTCAAAAGAGAGTACGGGTAACAGCGGACTTTGCCCGCCGGGAGAGTGCAGGCTCTGCCTGCTTGACAAAAAGGGGGAGGTCGGGTATAATTGGAATAAAGAAAGAGCCTTTCGGAGGATGCTATGGAAAAAGAGAGCAGTATATACGGTAAATACGAGCCCGCGCTTTACGCCGTGCGGGATATGCTCGTCAAAAAGATCGGGGACTTTTCCGATGCAAAACAGGCGCAGACAGGCGAGGGGATATACGACCATATCCTGTCAAGGGTGAAATCCGATGAAAGTATGCGTGAGAAATGCCGCAGCAGGGGACTGTCCGAGGACGCACGCACCGCCCTGCGCGATATCACCGACAGTATCGGCCTGCGGATAGTGTGCTCCTTTGTGGATGATATTTTTGAGAATGTGGAGTTTTTGCGAAGCCTTGACTGTATAGAGATCGTCCGTGAAAAGGACTATGTCCGTCAGGCAAAGCCCAACGGCTACAGAAGCTACCATATGATCTGCATGATAGAAGCGCCTTTTGAGGATCCCGACGGGAACTGCCCCGGAAAATTCTATGCGGAGATACAGCTGCGCACTATCGCTATGGATACATGGGCGAGCCTTGAGCATAAGATGAAATATAAAAGATCGGTGCATGATCAGGCACTGATAACCGCCGAGCTTAAACGGGTGGCGGACGAGCTTGCATCCTGCGATATCTCGCTGCAGACTATCAGAGCGATGATAAACGCCGATATTTAAGAGGTACCTGAATATGAAAATACTTATCGCAGAGGATGAGACCGCCCTTGCAAGGGCGCTTTCGGTGATCCTCGACAAAAACGGATATACGGCGGATATCGCCGAAAACGGCCAGCGGGCGGTGGAGCTTGCCTCGGAGGGCGCGTATGATGCCTTTGTTTTCGATATAATGATGCCCGTGCTCGACGGCGTTGAGGCACTAAAGCGCATCAGAGCCACGGGCAATGTCACTCCCGCCATATTCCTGACGGCCAAATCCGAGCTTGACGACCGTATCGCGGGGCTTGATGCGGGCGCGGATGATTACCTCACAAAGCCCTTTGCAATGGGCGAGCTGCTTGCAAGGCTCAGAGCCGTCACCCGCAGAGCGGGAGCGTATACGCCGAAGATGCTCAGATCAGGCTCGGTGGAGCTCGACCTCGGCGAGCAGGAGCTGCGCTGCCGCAACAGTATACGCCTTGCTTCAAAGGAAACAAAGCTGATGGAGTTTTTCATGCTCAACTCAGGCAAGGTGCTGGCGGCGCATGATATATTCGGCCATGTGTGGGGCGATGATGCTGAGACACACGACGAAAAGATAGTGTGGATGTATGTGAGCTACCTTAATTCAAAGCTCATGTCCGTGGGAGCGGATATAAGCATCAGCGAAAGGGACGGGGGCTTTCTCCTTGAGGCGGTGAGCTCATGATACGCAGGCTCCGCCGCAAGTTTATACTTATCGCAGCGCTGTCCATAATGTTTGTGCTGATATTTGTCATATCCATCATAAACGCCGCGCTGTATGTGTCGAATATTTACGAATCACAGGCGATTCTCGATTTTCTTTCGAATAATTACGGCATGATGATCGTCAGCCGCCACAATGACGAGCTCAATTTCCGCCATTCCGCGGAGCTGCCCTATGAGATACGCTATTTTACCATGCTCGCCGATGAAAACGGCAGCCTTATCTTTGCGGATTATGCACATATCTCCGCCGTGAACAAGGACAACGAGAACACGGTCTATCAGGTCGTGAGGAATGCGGAAAGAAGCGACGGCCGCCTGAAGATCGGCAACAGCATCTATCTCTATAAAAAGCGCGTCGTCACAGGTGCGGAGCTGATCAAGGCCTATTCCGTTGCGGACACGATCGAAAGCGAGCTGCCCTTCAGGTCAAATGGCATATATGACCTTGTGGTGTTCCTTGATTACTCCACAAGAGATCTGAGACTTTACAATCTGAGGCTCTATTCGATATATGCCGCAATTGCCTGCTTTGTTATCTTCCTCTTTGTAATATCCGTTTTCTCAAAGCATGCGATACAGCCCTTTGTGGAAAATTCCGAGAAGCAGAAGACCTTTATCACAAACGCGGGGCATGAGCTCAAAACGCCTATCGCTATAATATCCGCAAACACCGAGGTAATGGAGGCCATGGACGGCCCGAATGAGTGGACACAGAGCAATATGGCTCAGGTGGAAAGGCTCACAAGGCTCGTCAATGAGCTTGTTACCCTTGCAAGGCTCGAGGAAGCGGCAGAAAAGGAAACGCTAATCCTCGAAGAGGTGGATCTTTCGGAAAAGGCGGCCGCTGTGTCGCAGGAATTCCACGGCCTCGCCGTGACTAACGGGCTTACTCTTGAAACGAACATCGCAGAGGGGATAAAGGTAAAGGGACAGGAAAAATCCCTGCATGAGCTGATATCCATACTCCTTGACAATGCGGTGAAATACTGCGATGAGGGCGGGCATATCAGCGTGACGCTTGAAAGGAAAAAGAAAAACGCAGTTTTCATCGTGGCAAATTCCTATAAAAATGGTGCGGATGTGGATTACAGCCGCTTCTTTGAACGCTTCTACCGCGAGGATTCATCCCACAGCCAGATAAAATCCGGCTACGGAATCGGCCTGTCGATGGCAGAGAGCATAGTCAGGGCGCACAAGGGAAGCATATCTGTTTCCTACAAAAACGGTGATATAATATTCCGCGTGCTGCTTTGAAAAATGCAGTTTTATACCGAATAAGTGAGTCCTTCCTGTCGAAAGCGGGAAGGACGCATAATTTATGAATTATTTGTTCTGCATCGAGCCGCGCGGTAATATTTTCTGCATATCCGCCTGTGAATATTAATATAATATGTACAGAAACGCTGTTTCACTATATGCTTTGCACATAAATTTGTCTAAAATTTTGATTGCAATGTAGAAGTTAATTATTTTTTCAAAAATCTATTGACAGAAATAGAATTTTCTGATATACTCATTATAAAGTATGATACATAAGCATAGCTTTGCCGTATCATGCGAATGAAAGGGATACACGCCTCCGGGAGGAGGTACATTCAAATCAATAACACTTTGTGTACAGGAGGAACAGTTATGTCAGAAAATAATGATAAGAAGCTTGATATTGAAGAACTCGAAAATACATCGGGCGGTTATGTTGTAAGCGGCCCTACAAATCCGGGCGCTGTTGGCTATGTTACATATGATCACTGGATCGCTGTGCCCAGAACAAATCTCTGCAACAGCCCTCTCTACAGCCCCCGCTGCTTCATCGGCGCTCTGTTCCAGTTTGATGCACTGCAGATCGTGGGCGCACCTGTAAGAGGCAGTGACGGGATCGAATATGTTCCCGTAAGAGTACCTAAGTACAGCTTCAAGTTTGGCTATGTTATCAGAACTCAGATTACACCTCTCGTGTGATATGTAATTATCAGGAGGAATGTCCATGAGCGAAAAGTTAAATGAAAGCATCACCGATCAGGAGCTGAGCTCGGTCAGCGGCGGCGTTTTATACGGCAATACTGCGCCTGTTGCGAATACTTACGGCACCCTTGACTGGAACGGATATACATATATATATCCTTACGCAGTCTATGCGGATTTCGGCCTTGGCTATGTAAGCGGCTCCGCTCCGCTGTATTCTGCTCCCGTTAATGAGCAGACATTCAGTTATGTGACCAATCAGAGGGTGCAGCTCATCGAGAATACCGTTGCAGGGCCTGACGGCGTGATGTATCAGAAGGTCTTCTGCCTGTTTGACGGCAGAACGGGCTATGTTCCCTATAATTCTATCACTATGATGTGATCCTGTGAGGTGATAAGTACAGGATGAACAGTAAACTTACCGACAATGAGCTGGGCGTGGTAAGCGGAGGCAAGGCGCTTTCCTTCCCCAACAGCGGCGTTGCCGAGAATGAATTTTCCGAAAAGGGGTATATTCTCCTCAAAGGGCAGACTCCTTTTCTGAATTCTCTCTCAGATGTGGTCAGTTCTGGCACTAAATACCTTAGTGCAGGAAAAAACTGCAGATTCATCAAGGGAGAGGAATATGTAGAATATTCCGGCGCAGACGGCCAGAGCTACTATCATGTGCACAGCGATGATCTGAGCAAGGACGGATATATTCTCGAAAGTTCGACCTGACACCAAACAGCATTTCCGACACAGCGCGGAAATGCTGTTTTCTTTGTGCCCTGTGCCTGAAAACCGCAGTATGGGCTGACATTCGTTTAAGAGGGCTTTGCAACCGAATTTTGTAACGATTTTTGTTGACAAATATCTCATTTGATGATAGAATAGTTTTATAGAATTTCAGACCGGACAGCCTGTCTGTCCGGCATTACATAAGAAAGCCGAAGTCGTGTTTCTGCACAGACAAACGCGAAAACCGCATATGAAAAGAGCCAGCAGGCTTTTCGGTGTTTCTATAATAGCATTTGTTTATATAGGTGAATGTTAAATGAGTGAATTTTACAGACAGAACGGGGAATTATACGACGAACCTGCACAATCCCGCCCGCAGTTTCGCACGCAGCCTGATGAGCGCAGCTTTGAGGAAAAGCTCAGGGAGGATGCACAGCCCGTTCAGGCGGAGATAGTATATGAGCCTGATATACCCGACGGCGGCGGGAATATAAATGACGGCTACGGCTACCAGCAGAGAAGCTACGGCGGTCAGAACGGCTACCCCGGTCAGGCGGGCTACGGCGGCGCACAGGGCGGTTATGGCGGCGCAGGAGGCGGTTATGACAGCGTTCCTTCGAGAAACAATTACGGCGGCTACCCCGACGGATACGCACAGTCCCGACAGGAGCCAAGCCGCGCTGCAGCAGCATATTACGATGACCAGCCCTATCAGAATGTGAATGTGCAGGTGGACAGGCAGAATATGTGCCCCGAATGCGGCAGTGTTATCGCAGAGGGCATACGCTTTTGCACAAAATGCGGAGCAGATCTTGCTAATCCCCGCCACAGGCATGAGCATAAGCGCTACCATCGTGAACGCCGCGCTGCGCAGCACGCACAGACAAATACACAGACACATACTCAGACGCAGGGGAATTTCAATACCGCCAACAGCTACAATACCACCAATATCTACTACAATTACGGTACGGATAATTCCCACAGCAATGTTCAGGTGAATACGGGCGGAAAAATGCCCCGCAACAAATGGGTGACATTCGGCCTCACCTTAGGCCTCGGCGTACTGGGTGTACACTGCTTTTACGAGGGCAAGATCGGAAAGGGACTTGCATATCTCTTTACGGGCGGCCTTTTCGGTATAGGCTATATCATCGACCTGATAATCTCGATCATGAGGCTTTTCAACAGGGGCGATTACTATATTCCGTGATGAACAGGAGCATATATGGACGAGATAACAGAGCTTCTCACCTCTGAGAAAAAGGAAAAGAAATTCAAGAGGAATATGCTGGCGTATCTGCGGCGCAGCAATTATGAAGTAAAGGTGCGCTCGGATTTTTTCTACACCCTTTCCAACGGCAAGGATACCGTGGATATGGATCTTTCATCCTATTGCTACGAATACTCCGACAAGCCCTCGGATACGGTGTTTGACAATGCCCTCGCCGCGGTCGCAGCGCTTTTTCAGACGCTCGACAGAATGGACACATTCACCAACGGGCAGGACTTTATAAGGTTCATCGCAATGCCGCCCGAAAAGGTGAGCGGTAATATGATCACCGATGATTTTCCCGGGGATATCAAAAAGGTACTTTGCTATACCTCCGATAATATGCACGCCCATGTGCTCTCACCTGATTATCAGAAAAAATGGGATGTGCCCCGTGAGGTGCTTTTCTCCGTGGCGGACAGAAATATGGCGAAGCTTTTCAGAACGGTCAAATATCGCCGCTTCAAGGCAGGGGATCATGAATGTGCGGAATTTTATTCCGACGGCAATGATTTTATCCCGTCGCTGATGATGTGCAGCGGGTTTTACGAATTTGTTTCGGCTATGATAGGAGAGAGATTCCTTCTCTGCATCCCATCATCCGCAAGCTTTCTTGTGATCTCAAAGCCTGCCGGCAGCGAGATCGCCAAAATATCAAACGAGGTATGGGACGAGAACAGAAGCTCTGCCGATCCGATCACTTCGGCAATGTATCTGTTCACACCCAAAAAAGTGGAGGTGATACCTCCTCCGGAATTTATCCGATAGGAGCTGTTTATGAGAAAATTAAGTCAGGAAAAGAAAAAAAGTATTCTCAGGATAATCGTCCTGATAATGGCCATCGCCCTTGCGTTGACTGTGGTGGTGCTTCCCTTTGCAATGAATGCATCCGCAGCTGAGGTCGATGTGGTGGTATCATCCTTTGATGAAGGCAGTCTTGCATCTGCGATCGACACGGCAAAGGACGGCGAGGACCTCAACAATATCACACGGCTTTCCATTTCCGGCGGCACACTCAGTGCCGCTGATTTTGAAGCTATATGCGGTTACCCGAACATCGAACGGCTCGAACTGTCAGGCTCGCAGGTAAAGGACGGCATCATTCCCGAAAATGCCCTTGCTGCAAGAAACAAGCTTGCCGTGGTATCTCTCCCCTCGAATACAGTGGAGATAGGTGCGAATGCTTTTTCCAATAACCGCCTGCTTACAAAGATCACCATGCCTGCTACGGTGAGGAAAATAGATGACTACGCTTTCTCGGGCTGCGAGGGGATAGATGTGTTCAACATCCCCTCGGAGACAGAGTATATCGGAACGGGAGCATTTGCTGACTGCAAGGCGCTGAGCGTATTTGAGCTGCCTCCCGCAATAACAGCAATTCCCGACAACTGCTTTTCAAAGGCAGCGCTCAAGGAGATACACATAGGCTGATACTTGAGAACTGCCATGATCTTGAAAATGTGTATTTCTACGGAAAGACAGCGCCCACTATCGGCAGCAGTGCATTCCAGAATGTACACACCACCATTCATACATACAAGGATACCGAGGGCTTTGATTCACAGACCAATGAATTCATATCCGTAGCGTATGACCTTTCGGATGACAGTGTTTACACACCGCCCGCACCCTCTGTGACTGAGGAGACTGCACAGGCGCAGACCGATGCGGAAGAGACGGATGAAGAGAAAGAGACAGAAGAAGCAGAAGACACCACTACCATCGCTGAGACCGATGCGCCCACATCCACCGCAGACGATACCGCTTCCCAAACAACAGCCTCCGGTAACGAGACAAACAAGACCGAAAACGGCGGTGTGAACATCGTCCTTGTGATAATCATTGCAGTTCTCGCACTCGCAGCAGGCGTATTCGCAACGCTCTTCTTCGTGGGCAGAAAAAAGTAAAGGACAGGCAGATATGAAATTCAGTGAAATGAAATATACCCGTCCCGATATGGAACAGCTCGGGGCAGCGGCAGAGAAATGCGCCGGATTGCTTAAAAATGCACAGACCGCAGAGGATGCAAAGGCAGCTTACCTTGAATGGGACAAAACAGCGCGGAAGTTCGATACGGCGATGAACCTCGGCTATATCCGCCACAGTATAGACACCCTTGACGAATACTACAGCGCGGAAAATGATTTCTTTGATGAAAACTGTCCCGCCTTTTCTGAGTACAACGAGCAGGTATCCAAGGCATTGGCCGAAAGCCGCTTCCGCAGTGAGCTTGAAAAAGAACTCGGCAGTATCCTGTTTACGAATATCGACCTGTTTCTGAGCGGCTTTAAAAAGGAAAATATCCCCCTTATGCAGGAGGATAACAAGCTTGTCACCGAGTATGAAAAGCTGATCGCGTCCGCTCAGATAGAATTTGAGGGAAAGGTCTGCACACTTTCCGAGCTCACACCCTATATGCAGTCACCGGACACGGAGCTGCGTCACAGGGCATGGCAGGCTAAAAGCAGCTTTTTCAGCGAGCACGGTGAAGAGCTTGACAGAATATATGACGATATGGTAAGGCTGCGCACAGATATGGCGAAAAATCTCGGCTTTGAAAATTATGTAAAGCTCGGGTATATCAATATGAGGCGCAACTGCTACGGCGAAGAAGATATAATAAGGTTCAGAGAATCGGTAGTAAAATACCTTGTTCCCCTTGCAGACAAGCTCTACCGCAGTCAGGCAGAAAGAACAGGAGTGGCATATCCCCTGAAATATGCGGATCTGAGCCTTACCTATCCCGACGGCAACGCCATCCCGAAGGGTACGCCGGAGGAGATACTCGAAGCGGGACGGAGATTTTACCGCTCACTCTCTCCGCAGACAGGTGAGTTTTTCGATTTCATGCTCGAAAATGAGCTTATGGATGTACTCAGCCGCAAGGGAAAGATGCAGGGCGGCTACTGCACGGAACTGCCCGATTTTGAAGCGCCGTTCATATTCGCTAATTTCAACGGCACACAGGGGGATGTTGAGGTAATAACTCATGAGGCAGGCCATGCCTTTGCCGCATACACCAACAGAAAGGCACTGCTTCTTGAGACCATGCTCCCCACTATCGAGGCCTGCGAGATACATTCCATGACAATGGAATTTTTCGCCTACAGCAGCGCTGAGGATTTCTTCGGAGAAAACGCCCGTAAGTACATATACAAGCATCTTTCCGATGCAATCGAATTTATCCCCTACGGCACTATGGTTGATCATTTCCAGCATATAGTCTATGAGCATCCCGAAATGACACCCGCACAGCGCACAGAGGAATGGAAGCGGCTCACCGGCATATATATGCCGTGGATAGACCTTGACGGCTCTCCCTTCTACGGTGAGGGGCGTGCATGGCAGCAGCAGTCACATATCTACGAGCGGCCGTTCTACTACATAGATTACTGTCTTGCTCAGACTGTTGCTCTGGAATTCTGGGTTTTAATGCAAAAGGACAGAAAGGATGCATTTGAACGCTATTATAGGCTTGTGTCCGTTGGCGGCAGAAAGACCTTTACCGAACTTGTGGAGACTGCAGGGCTTGAAAGCCCCTTTACGGGGGATGCACTGAGAGAAGCTGCTCAAAAGGCTCAGGAAATGCTTCTGAGTCTGAAATGATCACAGGCATAAAGTCACCCTATAGATCATTATAATGCGTTGAAAAAGGACAGGAATGAAAGCTGCCCTTTCAGAATGATATTGATATAAGGAACACCACGGCCTGCCAGACCGTGAGTGCGACTTAGAAAGGTACAGAGATGGAAAGACCTGCAAACAGAAATGAGAAGATAGATGCTCTCATCGGAAACATAGAAAAAGTCATCGTCGGAAAACGCGATGCCATCGAGCTTGTAATAACTGCGATGCTCACAGGCGGCCATGTGCTCATAGAGGATGTGCCGGGTGTCGGAAAAACACAGCTTGTTTCAGCACTTGCCCGTTCCTGCGACGGTATATTCGGCCGTCTGCAGATGACTCCCGATGTAATGCCCACGGATATAACGGGCTTTACTCTTATAAATCCCGGGGATTATACCAAGTCCTTCCAGAAGGGTGCGGCGTTCTGCAACTTTCTCCTTGCTGATGAGATAAACCGCGCCAGCCCGAAATCCCAGTCTGCACTTCTTGAAATAATGGAGGAGGGGCAGGTAAGTATCGACGGCATCACATACACGCTTCCCTCGCCTTTTATGGTGCTTGCCACACAGAACCCTGTCGAGACCTACGGCACATACCATCTCCCCGAGGCGCAGATGGACAGATTCATCATGAAGATAAGCATGGGCTACCCCTCGGGCAAGGATGAGGCAGAGATACTCGACCGTAACGAGAACAGAGCCACCGCCAAGGAGCTCACGCCCGTGCTTTCCTGCAGTGATATCGTGGAGATGTGTGAAAGCATCAGAGATGTTAAATGTACAGACCAGCTCAAGGATTATATCGTAGCCATCGCCGATGCCACAAGAAAGGCTGATTTTATAAAGCTTGGTGTCAGCCCCCGCGGAAGCATCGCGCTTTATAGGGCATCAAAGGCATATGCCATGATATCGGGAAGAAACTATGTCATTCCCGACGATATCAAGACGCTGGCACCCTATGTGCTTTCCCACAGGCTGATACTCACGCCGAAGGGGAAATCCGCCTGCGGCGATCAGGCAGGCGCGGTAGCAAAGATACTTGAAGGAGTAAGAGTGCCCTACTGATGCCATCGGAGGGATGACAATGGAGGAAAGAACATTATCTCTTGTGCTGTCGGCAGTGATGTCAGTGCTGTCCGTGATGAGCGGCGGTCCGAGGGAGGATATCCCCGACAAAGGCTTTTTCACCGCCGCAGATGATATCCTTTACATAGACGGAGAGGAGTATCAGCTGACCTTTGACGATGAATTTGAAGGCACACAGCTTGATACCTCCAAATGGGAGAGATGCCCCGAGCAGCGGCGGCAGGATTTGAACAATTACTGGGATGATTCCATGTCATATCTGGACGGCGAGGGCGATCTTGTCATCGGCATTGATCTTGACAAGGGCAGATATATTTCAGGCGGGATCCGCTCCAAGGGAAAATTCGAGCAGGCCTATGGGTACTATGAGATACGCTGCACGCTCAATAATATCCCAGGCTACTGGACAGCTTTCTGGCTCTTCAACGACTGCGTGACCAATGAAGCAAAGGGCGGTAGGAACGGCACGGAGATAGATATCTACGAATCTCCCTACTATGACAGCAAAGAGATACAGCACACGCTCAACTGGGACGGCCACGGCAGCGCACATAAATCAGAAGGCAAGGTCGTAAGTGCCGATGTTTATGACGGTGAATTCCATACCTTCGGCCTTTTGTGGACACAGACGGAATATGTTTTCTACATAGACGGTCAGGAGAGCTGGTGCACAGATGCAAAGGCGGCACAGGGCACCTGCGAGGAGCCGCTTTATATCAAGGTGACTGCGGAAACAGGTTCATGGGTGCCGCATACTCCGGTTGCAACAAAGCTACCCGACCACATAAAGGTGGACTATGTAAGGGCGTATTCAAAAAAAGATGATTGATGCCACGCTTACCTTATTGCTTCGGACAAAAGACGACACATATATAAAACAAGCGACGGAGGTGTATTATGCAGTACAGGAAAATGAAGGACGGTTCTGATGTGTCCGTACTGGGCTACGGCTGTATGAGATTTACCACGAAGGCAGGAAGCATCGACATGAAAAAAGCGGAGCATGAGATCATGTCCGCGATAAAAATGGGTGTGAATTACTACGATACCGCCTACATCTACCCCGGAAGCGAGGTTGCCCTTGGCACCATTCTTGAAAAGAACAGGTGCAGGGACAAGGTGATGATCGCCACAAAGCTGCCATATTATCTTGTAAAGACCTCTGCCGCTATCGACAAATACTTTGATGAGCAGTGCAAAAGACTGCGGACCGACCATATCGACTTCTACCTTATGCATATGCTCGGTGATGTGAAGGCTTGGGAGAGTATGAAGGCGCTGGGCATCGAGGAATGGGTGCGCAAGAAGAAGGCAAGCGGCGAGATACGCAATTTCGGCTTTTCCTTTCACGGCGATACAAAGACCTTTATCGAGCTGATCGATGCCTATGACTGGGATTTCTGCCAGATACAGTATAACTATCTGGACGAGCATACACAGGCGGGCAGAAAGGGACTGAAATACGCCGCTTCAAAGGGTATCCCCGTGGTGATAATGGAGCCTCTGCGCGGCGGAAAGTTGGTCAGGTTCCTGCCGAAGCGGGCTCTGAAGATGATCGACAAATACCCCGTGAAGCGTTCCCCCGCTGAGTGGGCGTTTCGTTGGCTGTGGAACCAGCCCGAGGTCACTTGTGTCCTTTCGGGGATGAATTCAATGGAGATGCTCAAAGAAAATGTCCGTGCCGCATCGGAATCAGGAGCAGGGGAGTTCTCAAAGAGAGATCACACGCTTATCGCATATCTGCGCCGTGAGATAAACCGCACCGCAAAGGTGGGCTGCACGGGCTGTCGCTATTGTATGCCATGTCCGCAGGGAGTGGATATCCCGCTGGCATTTTCTTCCTACAACATGAGCGCACTGGAGGATATAAACGGCGTGCGAATGGAGTATTTACAGATAACCGCGCTGAACAAGAAGCACAGAACTGATATGACAAGGTGCATCGGCTGCGGAGAATGCGAGAAGCACTGCCCTCAGCATATAAATATCCGTGAAGAGCTCAAAAATGCAGAAAAGACATTGCTGCCGCCTCATATGAAGGTCGCTGCAGCGGTACTGAACAAATTTACGGCACGGTGATCAGGTCACCTCACAAAACAGCTCCGGGGCAAATTCGCTCCGGAGCTGTTCTTCCATTCTGCAGGGTGATGCTCAGACAGGCAGTCTGCCGTTGAGCTTATCTATGATAACGGGGAGAGTTTCCTCTATCTTGTCATTGTCTATCTGGCAGGTACCTGCATTGGCATGACCGCCGCCGCCGTAGGAGAGGCAGAGCTCGCCTATATTGAACTTTGAGCTCTTGTTTATGATGGATTTGCCTATCATGACAGCAGTGTTCTGCTTTCTGAAGCCCCACGCCACATGAACGGAGATCTCGGTCTCAGGCCACATTGCATAGACCATGAAGCGGTTGCCTGCATAGATGGTCTCTTCATTTCTCAGGTCGATCACAGCCACCTTGCCGTCGATCCTGGTGATGCGCCTGAGCTGCTCCTTGAAAAGCTCCTGCTGCTCAAAATAAAGATCAACACGCTCCTTGACATCGGGAAGCGCCAGTACATCATTGATATTGTGGTCTACACAATAGGTTATCAGCTGCATCATAAGATCGTAGTTGGAGATGCGGAAATCGTGGAAACGCCCCAGACCTGTTCTTGCATCCATGTGGAAGTTCATGAGAACCCAGCCCTTTGGATCGAGTATCTCATCCTCGGTGAAGTCGGCGCTGTCGCCCTTGTCCACTGCGGTCATTATCTCCTCGGAAACATTGGTGAACCTTTCCTTTCCGCCGTAGTAGTTATACACTACTCTTGCGGCAGACTTTGCCGTTCCCTCGATTATATATTTTCCCTCGTATTTTGCGGGATCGTTTCTCAGAAGCTCACTTTCGTGATGGTCAAACGCAAGCCCCACCCTCGGATCAAAGGGCAGATTTGTGGTGATATCGTTTTCGGAAAGATCGACCTTACCATCCTGCACATCCTTGGGATGAACGAATTTTATCTCATTGATAAGCCCCATCTCGTTGAGCAGCATAGCACAGACAAGCCCGTCAAAGTCGCTTCTTGTTACAAGTCTTTTCATAAACTGACCTCCGTTTGAATGAATTGGTTGTTACCAATAATTATATCAGAGTAAAACGCAAATGTCAAGCGGCAGGCAAAGCCTGCGGTTACCCGGTCGGCAAGGCCGACAGCTACTCGTACTTTATTTTGTAAGTCAATGTTTTTTTGTTGCTCGGAGCTTTAGTGAACCCCTCCATCATCGCCGGGTAGGCAAGGCATTTAGTGTCGTCATGCCAAAAACAGCACTTTATAGTGTTTCGAGCCACAAAGTTCGTTTCCCGACAAATGAGAGTACGGGAGAGTGCGGGCTTTGCCCGCCGGACAAAATGATAAGAGAGGTTGACGAATGTGAGAGCAGGTGTCCCTGCAAATGACAGGGAAAGACAAATAAAACAGAAAGCAGTCATACATCGGCGACTGTCCCCACAGAACCTACCTGATCGAATGTGAGATTTAGTGCGCTGACAAAATTGAGTGGGTTATGAGCGGTGTCCGGATGCGAAGCAAAACAACAATGGAGTGGGGAAAAGGGGATACAAAGGGGAGAAACGAAGAGGGACGGCGC
>CAMHMM010000007.1 GCA_946186215.1 uncultured Ruminococcus sp.
ACATTCCTGTTCGTCACCATACTTTCCCTTATCAATTCCTTCAAGCTTTTCCGCGAGATCTATCTTCTGACAGGCTCTTATCCCTATGACGGGCTGTATATGCTCCAGCACTTCATGAACAACACCTTCCTTTCGCTGGACTATCAGAAGCTCTCATCCGCCGCTATCATAATGGCTATCGTAATGATCATCATCATCGGCGGACTGTTCGTAGTCGAGGGAATTTTCGGAGAGGATGTGGAAGAATGAAAAAAACGAAAAAGCATTTCATGCCAAGGCATATCCTTTCCACAGTCTGCATCGCCCTGCTGACGATATTTGCAGCGATCTCCGCGGTGATTTTCCTCACCCCGACGGTGCTTACGATAACCAATTCGTTCATGGCACAATCCGAGATAAACTCCAATTACGGCGTTGTGTTCAGCTCGGTGGGCTCAGGCGGCGGAAAGGTCTTCATGTCCGAAAAGGTCAACCTCAAATTCATACCGGATATCGTGGTCTTCGACCAGTACAGAGATGTGCTGCTCAAGAGCCCCGATTACCTTCTCAAATTCTGGAACGCGATGATACTCACCGTACCGATCGTGCTGTTTCAGGCCATAGTGGCGCTGGGCGCGTCCTATTCCTTTGCGCGGCTCAAAGGGCGGCTAAAGGAGATAGTGTTCTTCCTTTATATAGTGGTAATGCTCATGCCTTATCAGGTAACACTCGTTCCCAACTACCTTGTGGCGGACAAGCTGGGCATCCTGAATACCCGCCTTGCCATTATTTTGCCGGGCATATTCTCGCCCTTTGCAGTGTACCTTCTTTCAAAGGCCATGCGCCGCATCCCGAAGGTCTATTTTGAAGCGGCGATGCTCGACGGCGCTTCGGAGCTGCGGATATTCATGGAGATAGTGCTGCCGATGGTGCAGAGCTCCCTGTTTTCCGTTGCGATACTCATATTCATCGACTACTGGAACATGGTAGAGCAGCCGCTGATACTTCTCAACGACGAATCCATGCACCCGCTGTCGGTGTTCCTTTCAAAGATCAATTCAGGCGATACGGGACTTGCCTTTGCAGTGGCGGTCGTGTATATGATGCCCTCTCTCCTGCTTTTCCTTTACGGAGAGGACGCTCTTGTAAACGGTATCGCAAGCTCTGCGACGCTCAAATAATCTGCCCCCTGACAGTCAATTTCCTTATAGTGGAGGATGTTTTATGGACGAACAGCGAAGCCGCAAGGACGCGGTCAAGAATGTGGCGATAGTATTTTTGTCAGTACTGCTGCTGCTCACGCTATTTTCTAATACGATCATGAATTATACCCTGCCCCAGGTCTCTACGGTGTTCCCCGGCCCCAACACCATCTCACAGCAGATAAAGGGCAGCGGCACGGTGGAATATGCATCGACCGTGGAGGTAAAGACAGAGACCTCTAAGGAAGTCAAGGAGGTCTATGTAAAAAACGGCGACAAGGTAAAGGCAGGCGACCTGCTCTTTGTCCTCGACGCGCCCTCGAACAATTCCGACGATTCCTCGGATGATTACACCGATGATGCAAAGGTCATCTCAGCCAAGGCCTCCGTGGAAACTGCCGAAAAGTCTCTGCGCGATGCCATTTCCGACCTTGAGGACAAGGAATATCTTTACAGCAAGTCTCTTATATATGCAAATGATCCCGCTGCCAACTATGCTGCGGATGTGCTTGAAATAGAGAATGCCAAGACCGAGCTTGAACGACTCAAGCAAAACCTTAAAAAGGTAGAGAACGGCACGGATGAATACAGCATCGTGTGCAAGGAATATGACGATCTCAAAACCCAGTACGATCAGTTAAAGCGCCAGAAAGACCGCTACAGTTCCATGCTCACCTCTGCTGATTCCGAAGATATGACCGATCTCGACGAGGAGGATTACCAGAAGCTCATAGCAGCCAAGAAAAAGGTCTCCGATGCCGAAAGAGCCGTTACCGATGCCACCAATGCAAACAAAGAGGTGACCGACGAGTACTCCACCAAAACAGGCACAAAGGACGATGAGATCGCAACAGCACAGGCAAGCATCCGCGAAAAGGAGTACAACATCGACAACGCCTACGCAAGGATGTACACCATAAAGCTCGATAATGATGTCGGCGATTATTACAGACAGGTCTATGAGATCGAAGCGGAGATCGAAAAGTACAGAAAGGACATCGAAGCCCTCAACGAAAAGATCCTGAAATATCAGACCACCAATGCTGAATCGGCAAAGGCAAAGAAGCTCATCAAGGAATCGGGCGAGAAGCTCAAAAAGGCAAACACCGCTGTTCTCGATGCAAAGGAAGAGCTTGCAACGATCAAGCGCGAGATCAAATTCAACATAAAGAAAAAGCTCGATGCCCTGCTCCCCGAGCTCGATGCCCTTGAAATACAGGTAAACGACAAGCAGTCCAAGAAGACCGACCTTTCAACAAGCGGCGCAATGACCAAGACACAGCTTGAGACCAAGATAAACGATCAGGAGCTCAGCATCAAGAAGCTGGAGGTCGCTCTCGAAAAGAAGCAGGCTGATGCTTCGGTGGAAACACAGAAATCCGACATCACCAAGCAGAAGGAGATAAGCGACAAGCTCCACGATGTGGACAAGGCACGCGAAAAGGTGACCACCTGCCGCTCCGATCTTGCCAAGGCTGAAAACGAATATGAGCAAGCCGTTGTAAAGGCAAAGGACAAGATAGCCAAGTCCGACGAAAAGAAGAAGCGCGAGAAAGAGATAAAGGCCTCTATCTCCGGCGAGATCGCCAATGTTGCGGTCACCGAGGGAAGCAAGGCGGATGCGGGCACAGTGCTCGCCACCATCAACGCTACCGAGCTCGGCATGAAGGTCGAGATCTCATGCAGCGCAGAGCAGGCAGGCAAGGTAAGGATCGGTGACAGAGCTGAGATCACCAGCTGGTATGTAGGCGACGGTATCGAAGCCACACTGCGCGAGATCAAGAACGACAAGAACGAACCGCAGATGAAAAAGCTGCTCGTATTCAACATAAGCGGCACCGATCTTTCCGTGGGGCAGTCCATCTCGCTGTCGCTGGGCAGCAAGGGGCAGAATTACCAGATCACCGTTCCAAACAATGCCGTAAGGGATGATTCGGCAAACGGCAAGTATGTATTCGTGCTCCAGTCCAAATCCACTCCTCTCGGAAACAGATACACCGCTGTAAAGACACCTGTTGATGTTATCGTCAAGGATGACAACTACGCCGCAGTAAACGGTCTGAGCGGAAGCGAATTCGTAATAACCACTTCGAGCAAGCCGCTCAACGCAGGCGATCAGGTAAGACTGGCTGATTCCTGATAGCTGATACACGAAAAACTCACACAACGGTGGTGATGATCCGTACATGAAAAAATTTCATAAGCTGCTGATAGTGCTCAATGTACTGGTCCTTGCCGCCACCGGTCTTGTTATATTGAGGATAAGCGACCTGCGCCACGACTGCGCGATGGAAAATGCGGCGCTGTACTGGGGCGAGGGTGAGGAATACGCACAGGTCTCCTTCTATTACTCCGTTCTCGGCGGCTTTACACCTACGGATGCCTATTCAAAGCGCGTTCTGGTGGAAAAGGAGCTGAAATCACAGGGCGTGACATTTGAGGAGGGCGAGGGGTGCAAATGGATAGACTGCGCCTACGGCGAGATCACCGCGCACTGCCTCAGCGAAAGCAACAGGAAGACCGATGCAGTGGTCACAGGCGTATGGGGGGATTTCTTCACATTCCACCCCGAAACGCTGATAACTGGTTCATACATCTATCCCGACACGGCCAATTATGATGTGGCTGTTCTGGATGATCTTTCATCATGGAGACTTTTCGGCTCCTGTGACACAGTGGGACTAAACTTCATGATCGGCGACAAGCTCTTCCGCGTGGTGGGAGTTATCGAGGCTCCCACGGACAAGACCGAGCTCAAGGCCTACGGCTCAGATCCGCACATCTACATCCCCGCGGATGCCATGCCCCTTATAAGTGACAGCGCAAAGCTCACGGTCTACGAGATGTGTATTCCCGAAAAGGTGCGCAATTTCGGCACGACCATCGCCTCCAAGGTCGATAAAGATGCCTTTGATGCGGGCAATGTGGTCGATCAGACAAGGCGCTTTGACCTTATCGAGCTTGTGGCAACTCACAAAAATATACCCGAAACGGCAATAGTAAGAGCGGGATTTTCCTACCCGTGGTTTGAGAACCTCGCCAGAATGGGCGAGCTGCAGGCGCGTATACTTGCATTTCCCGCAGCTCTGGCACTGCTTATAACGGCGTTTTCGCTGGTAGTGCTGATGTTTGAGAGTGCAAAGGGTGCAGGACTGCTTGCCCGCAAGGCCTACGGACGGTTCGACAATGAGCGGCAGAAAAAGCTGTCGAAGATCTACTACAAGACACACAAAACCCCCGAGGAGCGGGAAAAGGAACAGCTCGAACAGGAAGCAGCCGAAAGAGAAGCAAGACGGCTGCAGGCAAAGAAGAAGCCGATCCCGCCGAGGGCTGACAACATCCCCGCTCCGCCGTCACCTGATCCCGGCGAGGCTGACAAGGCTCCCGTTATTCCCGAGGAAACGCACGATGAGCCCGCAGAACAGCCCGAAGCGGCTGATGAATCCGCTCCCGCAGATACGGGAAATGAGACCGCACCGAGCGGCGAATAAGCGCTGTATTTACTATTCTTTCTCCTGCCTTTCCTGCCCTGCGGCGGGAAAGGCAGGATCTTTACCGGTACGGCCGGCGGCGCAACGCCGCTGTTACCCGGTCAGCAAGGCTGACAGCTGCTCATATGCTTATTTGCAAGTAACGATTTATCGAGGGCTCGGAACTATTACTGGAGAAGAAGCTGCCTGCACTTTCATTAGAAAGGTAACAGCTATATTGTCCGCAATTAACCCCTCCGCCTCGCTGCGCTCGGCACCTCCCCTTTCAGGGGCGGCAAGGCAGGCGGCGCAACGCCGCTGTTACCCGCAATTTCATTTGTGAGTGGTGGTTCTTTTGTGGCTCGGAACTTTAATTGAAGTGGTGTTTTAACTAATAATGGCTTGCCTCCCTTGAAAAGGGAGGGGACCGCAGCCTTCAGGCGGTGGTGGTGGGATTAAACTAAAGCTCCGAGCCACAAATGAAAGTACGGGAGGTTGCAGGCTCTGCCTGCCCTTAGCCTGCACAATAATCAGTTACATTCTTGACATTTAAATCAGTAAATGCTATAATGATATTTGGACGGTTTCGGCCGTCCGGAATATGATGATTTTGGCAGGCTCCCCTGCCTGTGAGGTGTATATATGAACAAGAAAATTACGGCAGCCATTGCAGTAAGCGCAGCGCTTGCGATCTCCTGCGCGTTCATGCCCGATGCATCGGCAGACGGCTGGACAGGCGATCCCGGCAATTCGGGCTATGTAAGAGACGGCGGCTTCATTTCCGGCGTTGAAGCGATCGACGGCATCTACTATTTATTTGACGGAACGGACAGCGCTCCCTCTGTATTCACGGGAATGACCAGATCCGGCAGCCATATCATCTATGTATTCGGCGGCGTATCCGCTGAGAACACACCTGATTTCGACGGCTGGATCACCGTTGACGGCAACAAATACTACTTAAAGAACGGCCGTGCGGTAACAGGCACGAAAACGATCGGCGATACGGCTTATTATTTCGACGAAAACGGCGTTCTCGGCGGCAAGAAGACCATCACGGCAGATGCAGAGGATACATCTTCTTCCACAGAGACCAAGTCCTCCAAGAAGAAGACAGCCACCGTTACCGATCCCAATAAGGATGCATGGGAAAGCTCCACTGAGATAGTCAAGTCCCTGAGCTCCGATGACGGCGAATTCACCCTTGAAGGAAATTATCTCGATATGTTCTACGGCACAGGCGCTTCCCTCAATCTCGACCTCTACACCAACAACGGCACTGAGCTCACCATAAAGAGCGCCGAGGTGCAGAGAAGGATCAGCGGCAAGTGGGCAAAGGCGTCCGCTACTGACAACAAGGCCGCAAAGAGCATTTCCAAAACTCAGATCGGCGGCGGCGACAATCATGCTGTGATCTCCTTCGTGCCCGACCTTTACTTCAAGAAGGCAGCAGACGGCCTGCACAGGGTGGTCATCAAGGTAGAGACCGCTGACGGCGGCACCCGCACATTCCAGTATGAATTCAACATGGCTCACAATGCGGATGTTTCCTGCAAGAAGAGCTATAACCTTGTAACGACCAAGTCCATCACCTTCACAAGCACGGTCAATACCGAATGCGAGCTTTATCCCGAGATAAACGAGCTTTTCTTCTGGGATAACAACAAGTGGAACACAGTATTCCCCAAGAAGAAAAAGGGCATCGCTTCCGAGACCGAGACTGTCGGCGAGGGCACATATGAATCCGTCCTCAAGCTGACAAGGTATGACACCAACGCACTCAAATCAGGCAAGTACATGGTCTATGTCGGCGATGATGTCACTGCGACATTCTATCTGCGCCGCCCCGTTGATGTAAAGGGCGTGCAGGTTCGCACGGCTGACGTACAGCTCACCTTTACCAACAGAGGCTCGGACGCAGTCAATATCCTTGACTACAACGCTCTCTGGAAGGCTTCAGGCAGCAAGTGGAACGCCATCCCCACCCGTGACGGTGCCGACACCTCCGCAGGCGTGGCAGTTTCCAAGGGCAAATTCAAGACAAGGATCGTGGATATCTCCTCCATGTACGGCGACCTTGAACAGGGCAGCTACCGTATGAGGATACTCACCGACTCAGGCGACTACATATATGCGTATTTCACGATAGTTGAATAACAGGCTTTTATGCTGCAGATCATGTATCTCCCACCGTTAAGGTCGGTACTCATATAAAAGTATTAAGCCATAGTATTTCTGATATACATTCAGAAATACTATGGCGTTTTTATTGACAATGCAGCGATATTCTACTATAATTGGTAACTATGATAAACCGAAATTTGCGGAGGAGCAGACAATGAAAATAATAGCGATCGGAGCTGTTACAGCAGGCGGAAAAACAACAGTCGTAAACGCTGTCAGGGAAAGACTGCCGAGGGCTGTGTCACTTCACTTTGACGACTATTCGTTTGATGGCGAAGACGAGGCCTTTTACAAGTGCGTATCGGAAGGCGCAGATGTCAATGTGTGGGATCTGTCTCCGTTAAAAGCGGATATTGAAAGGCTGATACAGCGCGGTGAATATGATTATCTGCTTCTGGATTATCCGTTTGCGTATCAGCATCGAATGATCAAAGACTATTTTGACTGCTGTATTTTTATTGACACACCATTGGATATTGCGCTTGCAAGAAGGGTCCTCAGAGATATGAAAGAGGCTTCAGCAGATAGTATCCGCGATGAAATGAGTGCATATCTGAAATATGCAAGACCGGCTTATGTGCAGATGCAGGAAGAACAGATCTCGTCCGCCGATAATATTATCGACGGCTCAAAGAGCCTTGATGATATTATCAATGAAGTTACGGAAATAATTCTAAGAGTCTAAATTCTGATTTATTATATCAGCCGTATAAACCACAATGCCCCTAAGCAGTTCAAAATGCTTCGGGGCAAAACTTCTGTATGGGTATCTGTATTAAGGCGCGGGAGATATTTTGTGGTATGAGGCATTTTTTATGTTTCCCGCGGCCTGCAGTCGGAGCCCGCGTATGTATGTAAAGTATACTTATTTTGTTATCCGGAGATTTTCCATTACAGCAAATTGCTGTTTTTTGCGAAAATCATTGACTTTTCGGATTATTTTGTGATATACTAAACTTTGGTTCGGTATATCCCGCAGAATGTATTGTGATATGAAAAACAGATCATCTGAAAAAACTTATTTCGGCAAAGAGATCGACGGGCAGCTTGCAATGATATTCAGGCGCTCACTGATCATCGACCTTTGCATTTTTGTGCTGACACTGCCTCTTTACGGTGCTGACTACCGTATCATACTGGGGCTGCTGCTCGGTACGGCTGCTATGGCGGCCAATATGCTTCTGCTTGCATACAGCGTGATACACTCTGTTGACAGGGGCAGTGAAAAACGGGCAAAAAGGTATATGTTCACCTTTTACCTTATCCGCCTTACCGTGATGGGTGCGGCGCTTGCCCTGGGCTTTTCAAGCAGCCACATAAACAGTGTATGTACATTCATGCCGCTGCTGTACCCGAAGCTGATCTACACGCTGTCGGGAGTGCGGGATCATCTTTCATTTGTAAAAAAAAGCAAATTCGGAGGATCCTCCGATAACACCAAGAGGTGATATATATGGATCAATTCTCTACCGAGCTTGCGGTGGAGGTAACAGGCCCCCGGAAAATGATAACCTTCCTGAGGGGCGGCGAGGAGCTTTTTTCAATCTCCGAAACTGTGGTAACAGGCTGGGTGATCATCATAGCCCTGTTTATCCTGATAAAGATCCTTACTCACGACCTGAAGGTAAGACCTGAGTCAAAGAGACAGGTGCTTGCGGAATGGTTCGTGGAATTCTTCAACAACCTTGTCCGTGACAACATGGGTGAAAAGATGATAGGGCTCGCCCCGTATATCGCTACGATATTCACCTTTGCGCTCACAGGCTCGCTGATGAGCGTGATCGGCTTCCGCAGCATGACCGTGGATATCAACTGCACGGGCACATGGGCGCTGCTCACATTCATCCTCATAACCTACAACAAGATCAAATCAAACGGTCTGTTCGGCTATCTCAAGGGCTTTGCAGAGCCCGTTGCGATCATAACGCCCATCAACATACTCAGTGAAGTGGCAACGCCTACGGCTATGGCGCTTCGTATGTTCGGAAACATCTCGAGCGGTATGATCATCTCGACTATCGTATATGCGGCACTCACGCTTCTCAGTAATGTTTTCTACAACGCTGTGGGACTGAGCTTTGCGGCACTTGAATACTTCAAGATATTCCAGGTGGGCGTGCCCGCCCTGCTGTCGGTCTACTTCGACTTTTTCTCCAGCACCATACAGTCCTATGTGTTCATCATGCTCACAATGGCGTATGTCGGGGATGCAGCAGGCAAGGAATAGCATCACCGGGACAAAACCTGTCAAAAACTTCTCTAATTTATCCGGAGGTAATAATATGGAATCCATGACTTATGAACAGACGCTTCTTCTTGCAAAGGCAATCGTGCTCGCAGGACAGGGCATCGGCGCAGGACTTGCACTTATCGCAGGTATCGGCCCCGGTATCGGTGAAGGCTTTGCCGTAGGAAAGGCTATCGAGACCATCGGCAGACAGCCCGAGGCTCGTTCGGCTGCTACATCCACAATGTTCATCGGATGCGCCATCGCTGAGTCCACCGGTATCTACGGTCTTCTCGTCGGCATCATCCTGCTCTTTGTAAATCCTTTCCTCAAGTTCTTAGGCTAAGGTGAGACTGAATGAATGTGAATTTTGAATTTTTCAGCATCGAGCCTACCACCATAATAGGCGTGCTGATAAATACATTCATACTTGTACTGCTTTTCAAGAAATTCCTCTTTGAACCCGTGAACAAGGTCATCGAGCAGAGAAAGAACGAAGTATCCAAGACCTATGTGGAGGCGGATCAGGCTCTTGAAAATGCTCACAGAATGGAAAACGAGTATCAGGAGAAGCTTTCCGGCGCAAAGGAAGAGTCCGCTGGCATAATCAGGGCTGCCACCGAACGCGCCGCACGCCGCAGCGATGAGATCACCGAAAACGCAAAGCGTGAAGCAGATGCAATGATCACAAGGGCAAATGCAGAGATCGAACGCGAGCGTGCAAAGGCCGTGAGCGAGGTCAAGGGCGAGATCTCCGAGATCGCCGTATCTCTTGCAGGCAAGATCATCGGCAAACAGGTAAATACCACAGGCGAGCAGGAACGACTGATCGACGATTTTATAAACGATCTGTGATCGCAATGATCTCCGGAAAGGATATATGATATGCAGCTATATCAGGCGGCGTATGCCGGCGCACTCCTTGAGATCGCCGCAGAGGACGGCATTGAGGACAGCATATATGAACAGTTAAAGGAAACCGCTGAGCTTGCAAAGCAGTCTCCCGAGCTGTCTGAGGTTCTTTCGTCCCCCGTATTTTCCGAGGATGAACGCATCGATGTGATAACTGCCCTTTTCAGCGGGAAGACACATCCTGTCTTTGTCAACTTTCTCTGTGTTCTTGCGGAGGAAGGCAGAGGCGGTGACCTTGAAGGCATCGCAGAAGAATTCAGGCGTATGTACTACGATATGAAGGGTATCGCGGAGGCTGTGGTCACAACTGCCATCCCCATGGATGACCAGACTCGCAGCCGTCTCAGGGCAAAGCTTGAAGGCAGGTATCAGAAAAAGATACTGCTTTCGGAGCGTGTCGATCCCGATATCATCGGCGGAGTGTGCATCCGCGTGGGCGATGATATGATAGACGGCACTGTGCGAACCAAGCTCGAAAAGGCAAAAAGGGAAATATAATGAGCTGCGGCTCATACACCAGCCGCACTTTTGTTGAGGTGATATAATGGATCTGCGTCCGGAGGAAATAACCGGTATCATAAAGAACAGGATACGCAATTTCAGCCGAAGAGCGGAGCATTCCGAGGTGGGAACCGTCGTTTCCATCGGTGACGGTATCGCAAGGATATACGGACTTGACAACTGTATGTCCGGTGAGCTGCTGGAATTTGAAAACGGCGTATACGCAATGGCGATGAACCTTGAAGAAAAGTTCGTTGCCGCTGTTATGCTGGGCTCCGATTCGGATATAAGAGAGGGCGACACCGTAAAGGCAACGGGAAGCGTTGTTTCCGTACCTGTCGGCGAGGCTGTTCTCGGTCGTGTGGTAAACGCTCTCGGCCAGCCTATCGACGGCAAGGGTGAGATCTACACATCGGAAAGAAGCCCCATCGAACGCCCTGCATACGGCATCATTACAAGAAAGTCGGTATCTGTACCCCTGCAGACAGGCATCAAGGCCATAGACTCCATGGTGCCTATCGGAAGAGGCCAGCGTGAGCTCATAATCGGCGACCGCCAGACAGGTAAGACTGCCATCGCGCTTGACACGATAATCAACCAGCACGACAAGAATGTGCTGTGCGTATATGTGGCCATAGGCCAGAAGAGCTCCACCGTTGCAAATGTTGTGGAGACACTGCGCCAGAACAATGCTCTCGACTACACCGTAGTCGTTGCGGCTACCGCATCAGAGCTTGCTCCCCTGCAGTACATATCCCCCTATACAGGCGTTGCCATCGCGGAATACTTCCTGCGTCAGGGCAAGGATGTGCTTTGCATCTACGACGACCTTTCAAAGCACGCCGTGGCTTACAGAACACTTTCTCTGCTCCTCAAAAGACCGCCGGGACGCGAGGCATATCCCGGAGATGTATTCTATCTCCATTCCAGACTGCTTGAACGCGCCTGCCGCCTGAGCCCGGATTACGGCGGAGGCTCCATCACCGCACTGCCCATAATCGAAACACAGGCAGGCGATGTATCGGCATATATCCCCACAAATGTAATTTCCATCACCGACGGACAGGTATTTCTTGAAACAGATCTGTTCAATTCGGGCATACGCCCTGCGGTAAACCCCGGTATCTCCGTATCGAGAGTCGGCGGCTCCGCACAGATCAAGGCCATGAAGAAGGTCGCAGGCTCGCTGAAGCTCACATACTCACAGTACAGAGAGCTCCAGTCCTTCTCCCAGTTCGGCTCCGATCTTGACCGCGACACAAAGGAACGCCTCGCACTCGGCGAAAGAGTTGTCGAGGTGCTCAAGCAGGACAGAAACAGCCCTGTCGATGTGGCAGATCAGGTAATGATCATATACGCCGTTACAAACGGATATCTTGAAAATGTCGAGGTAGCCGATGTAAAGGAATATGAGCGCGACCTTGCCGCATTCGCTGCGGACAACAAGCCCGAGATCCACGACAAGATACACGCTGACGGCATACTCGATGAAGAGACCGAGGCTATGCTCAAAGCACTCCTTGACGAATTCACAAAGAAATTCGTATCCCAGCACTCATGATCAGTCTTTATCGCTTCCCTTCAAGCCGTGTGCAGTGAGGGATGCGGAATTATATTAAAACCAAAAGGAAAAGGTGACTATTATGGCAAATGAAAAAAGCAAAATCGCAGCAGGCCTCCTCGGTATCTTCTTCGGCGCACTCGGTGTTCACAAGTTCTACCTCGGCATGAAAAAGCCCGCTCTGATCATGCTCCTCGTTTCCCTTTTCACATTCGGCGTAGGTGCAGCTGTATTTGAGGTCATCGGCATCATCGAGGGCATCATCTACCTCACAATGTCCGACGAGCAGTTCAACAACACTTATGTGATCGGCCAGAAGGAATGGTTCTGATCTCACTCAGATAAGGACACTCTCTGCAAAAGGAAGGTCATATGGCAACAGGCAATATGAAGGGGATAAAGCGCAGGATAAAAAGCGTGGAATCCACTATGCAGATAACTAAGGCAATGCAGCTGGTGGCATCGTCCAAGCTGCGCCGCGCAAAGGAGCGTGCCGACTGCGCACGCCCCTATTTCAACGCGCTCTATGAGACCATGTGCGATATACAGGCGGAAAATCCCGGTTTTCTCTCCCCCTTCAAGGGTGCAAAGGAAAACGGACGCACACTGCTTGTGGTAATCGCAGGCGACAGAGGTCTTGCAGGCGGCTTCAACTCGTCTATCTTCAAGCTCGCAGATGCACGCATCGCAGAGCTTGGCGGAATGGATGCGGTGGAGATACTCGCCATAGGCAAAAAGGCGTGTGACTACTACATCAAGCGCAAATACACGATGTTTGCAGCATTTTCGCAGGTAGCGGAGCATCTTAAGATACACGACACCGCAGAATATGCCGATGAGATCGTATTTGCCTACACACACGGGCGCTTCAAGTCGGTGGAGATCTTCTACACCAACTATGTTTCCCCCATAACACAGACAGCGGCTTCGCTGGAGATACTTCCGATAAACATTCCCCAGGATGAGCACAAGATGCGCGAGATCCCCGTCTACGAGCCTTCTGCGGCATTCGTGTTCGATCACATCGTACCGAGATTCATCAGCGGTATGCTGTACGGCGCGATCATCGACTCCTTTGCCTCCGAGCAGGCATCAAGGCGCAATGCGATGGAAAACGCATCGGACAACGCAGAGGTAATGATAGCAGATCTCTCACTGAGCTACAACCGCGCAAGACAGGCGGCCATCACTCAGGAGATCACGGAGATCGTGGGCGGCTCGCAGAAATAGCCGCGGGCTGCATCCGGAAGCTTTTTGAAATACCCAAAACGCACAGCGTGATTTTTAAGTATTTCGTGATAATGTACCCTGTCATGCACGGGTGAGACCTGTGCATCAATAAAGGATGATTCAGATAATGAGTAATATAGGCAGCGTGGTTCAGGTCATCGGAGCGGTAGTAGATATCCGCTTTGACAAGGATGATCTGCCCAAACTTCTCAACGCCATTGAAATAGATCTCAACGGAAACAGGCTGGTATGCGAGGTAGAGCAGCATATCGGCGATGATGTCGTGCGCTGTGTTGCCATGGCATCCACCGACGGACTGCGCAGAGGCACCCCCGCAAAGGATACAGGCGCACCTATCACCGTACCCGTCGGCGAGGGCACTCTCGGAAGGATATTCAACCTCCTCGGCGAGCCTGTTGACAACGGCGAGCCCCCTCAGACAACGGAGCGCTGGCCGATCCACAGAAAGGCCCCCTCCTATGAGGAGCAGACCGTTTCCAACGAGATCCTCGAAACAGGCATCAAGGTAATCGACCTTATCTGCCCCTATCTCAAGGGCGGAAAGATCGGTCTTTTCGGCGGTGCAGGCGTAGGAAAGACAGTGCTTATACAGGAGCTTATCAATAATATAGCAAACCAGCACAACGGTATCTCCGTATTCACAGGTGTCGGCGAGCGCACAAGAGAGGGCAACGACCTTTACATGGAAATGAAGGAGTCGGGCGTTCTCGAAAAGACCGTACTTGTTTACGGCCAGATGAACGAGCCTCCCGGAGCAAGAATGAGAGTCGGCCTGTCCGGTCTTACCATGGCTGAATACTTCCGTGACACACAGGGGCAGGATGTGCTTCTGTTCATAGACAACATCTTCCGTTTCACCCAGGCAGGCTCGGAGGTTTCCGCACTTCTCGGAAGAATGCCCTCTGCCGTAGGCTATCAGCCCACACTGGCAACAGAAATGGGCGCTCTTCAGGAACGCATCACCTCCACCAGCAAGGGCTCCATCACATCCGTTCAGGCCGTATATGTGCCTGCAGATGACCTGACAGACCCCGCACCCGCTACCACATTTGCGCATCTTGACGCAACTACCACGCTTTCGCGTTCTATTTCCTCACTGGGCATCTACCCCGCTGTGGATCCTCTTGATTCCACATCGAGAATGCTCTCTCCCGATATCGTGGGACAGGAGCATTACGAGGTTGCCCGTGCGGTACAGAATATACTCCAGCGCTACACCGAGCTTCAGGATATCATCGCCATCATGGGTATGGATGAGCTTTCCGATGACGACAAGCTGATCGTTGCCCGCGCAAGAAAGGTACAGCGCTTCCTTTCACAGCCCTTCCATGTTGCCGAGCAGTTCAACGGCTTCCCCGGAAAGTATGTTCCCGTTAAGGAGACCATCAGGGGCTTCAAGGAGATAATCGAAGGCAAGCATGATGATCTGCCCGAGTCCGCATTCCTCTATGTGGGCACCATCGACGAGGCAGTTGAAAAGGCAAAGGCAGGCAAGAAGAACTGAGCCTGACAGGGAGGCATACCAATGGCACTATTTCATCTCAGCGTGATAACTCCCGAAAAAACATTCTTTGACGGAGAGACCAGTGAGGTCATCGTGCGCACCACCGAGGGTGATATCGGTATCCTTGCGAACCATATCAGCCTTGTGGCTGCTCTGCCCTCAGGACCTATGAAGATAAAGAATGAGGACGGGACCTTCCGCACTGCCGCAGTTTCCATAGGACTGATAAAGGTAGGCGGGAACAGAGTGAATATCTTTGCCGATGCCGTTGAATGGGCGGAGGATATAGATATCGACTGGGCAAAGCGCTCCGAGGCGGATGCAAGGCGCAAGATCGAGGCAAGGGAGAGCGAAAAGGAGCTCGACTTTGCGGAAATGAAGCTCAAGCGCGCCCTGAACCGCATCAATGTATATAATAACAAATAAGACCGCATGATCTTTCATGAGTGTGTTTTCCATGTGTTCTTCCCGTATCCTGCGGGGAGAACACATTTATTATATATGCTTTTTTTCAGCTTACCGCTACACCGAGGATATCTATGCTCTTTTTCTCCTCACCCTCTGCGGGGCGTATCTCAATATCCATTTTGTGGGGCTCTGCAAATTTTATCACCTGAACGGCGTAGGCCTCTCCCCAGCCTGCCTTCTGCTTCGTGCTGATGGTATTGGCTCTGGCACCGTTGATATAGACCTCAAAAGTGCCGCACACATCCTTGTTGTTGCGCTTTATCACCACAAAGACCGCTCTTCCCTCTGCGGTGAGCTTCATAGGCTTTGTGCCCTCGCAGTGCCAGCTTTCGGCAAATCCCGATGTGCCGCCGCTGCCCGGCAGGAACAGACCGTGATCCTTGAGCTTTATGCGCTCCTTTTCGGTATCGGCGGGAGTTATGAGCTGCGCATTTTCGTAGGGTGCGCCGATAAGCACCGCCCCGGGAACAGAATATTCCTCCCAGGAATTCAGATCGGCAGTCCCGAACATATAGTCTATATATGCGGCTATGCGCTTATGCCCCGAAGGGTTGGGATGAGCCTCATCCGCAGAATAATCCGACCAGCTCATTTTCCCCGAATCTATCAGCGGGGTTATGGCATCGGTCACCGACACAACGGGCAGGGAGTAGTATTCTCCCAGCTTTTTCATATGCTCCCCCGCATTGTAGCCTGTATCGGTGCGGTTTATGATCAGCACCACCGCAGGAGCGCTTTCTGAGCAGAGCAGCGTGCGGATTAGGGATTCGTAGGACTGCTGCGCCAGCTCATCCCTGCTGTCATTGACCGCAAACTCCACGAACACGATATCAGGAGAATTATCCAGCACATCACGCCTTGCCCTGAGCATCCCCAGCGTAGATGATGTACCGCTGAGCCCGGCATTGATGTAATTCACACTGCCGCCGAAGCGCTTTTTGAAGCTGTCAGCGGAAACGGCCGCATAGCAGCCCGTCTTTGATGCACCCACGCCCTCTGTGATGGAGCCGCCGATATACGCGATGGTACATTCACCGCCGCTTTTTGCCTTTTCTATGGCTTTTTTCACCCGACTCATATTCCCTGTGCTGTACAGTGCGCTGCGAAGCTCCGCTTCGGGATATTCGCTGTCCGCAGGTATCTCGGGGTATTTTATCTCCTCCGCAGGCGTATCGCTCTGCACCGTTTCGGATGATACAGCCGCATTCTCCTTTGTATGTGCCGCAGTCATGTCATTTTTACCGCCTGCCGCGCATGATGCCAGCATAAGCACCATCGTCACCAGTGATATGATAGCTTCCTTCATTATGTCCCACGCTCCTTATGCGGGCGGTCAGGGAACGATCTCCACTCCGTCCACGGTAAAGCCCTCGTCGTTTTTCGTGTCCACTATTTTGATGATATCATAGCCATATATGGTGTCAAAGCAGTCCTTTTCCGAAACCGCTTCAACTCCCTTTTCATCCGCCTTCTGCTGTGCCTTTGCAGCGCTCCCGGCGTTGCCGCTGTCTCTTTGCTCATCATCCCGCAGCAGCACATAGGAAAGGCTGCTGTAGCTGCTCTTTGCGGCATACTGCGCCAGTGTGATGCTCTTTTCTCCTGCCGCTGCAAACACAGGCGGCTGCTGCAGCGCATCCTTTACTGCCTCATACTTTGAGTATTTCTCCGCAGCAGCGATGGACAGCATCCCGTCTTCATCGGCTGTGCAAAGCTCAGGCGCGATGAATCTTTCCTCATCCAGTCCGAGAGCATCACCCGCAAGCAGTGCCATAGTCGTTTTGTCGCGGCTGCTCACCACATACACCTTGAACCCTGCATCATCGAGATACTTTATCAGCGATGTCATGGGCTTATAGAATGCCCTGCCGTACTTCAGCCCCGAAAATGCGGGACAGCTGCTTTCGCCGAAGCGTTTTACGAGCTCTTTGTATTCATCGAAGCTCAGCCCTGCATACGCCTCATCCGCAAGAGCAGCGGCAGAGGAAGCGTCCTTTCTGCCCTCACGGACAGCCAGAGCTGTTTCCCGCATCGCTTCATCCGCCTCAAAGGTATCATCATCCAGCACCCGCCAGAGTATCATATCCGTAGTGAAGTCTATGCCGGTAAGTGCCCCGTCAAGGTCGAACACAGCGATACGCTCCCCCTCGGGGATAAAATCATCGCTGCGAAAATCGGTGATCCTGTCGATATGGTCACATATCCCGCCTGCAGGAGAGTTATTCGTCCAGTAATCAAGGCGCACAGGCTCGGGAGGCGGAGCCTCTGTTTCTGTTTCAGAAAATTCGGTCTCGGTGATAAATTTCACCGTTTCTTCCGCGGTCGTGGTGGTTTCCTCTGTCTGCAGCTCTGTTTCTGCCTCGGCTTCGGTGTCTGCCTGTGCAGGCTCTTCCTGCGGCTTTCCCCCGCAGGAGACTGCCGTCACGCACAGCGAAAGTGCGAACAGTGCGCTTATTATTCTTCTTCTCATAATATCCCTTAAAAAAGCCCTGCACAGGTCTCCCGTGCAGGGCCGTTATCATTTGCGGTTATCAGCCAAGCTTGCTCTCGATCTTGTCGAGTACATCATAGAGCTCCTGAGGAATGTGAGCGCCGCCTGCGGTAAGCTCTGCATAGTAGTCTCTCATCTGAGCTACTTCCTTCTTCCACAGATCCTTGTCAACGCTGAGGAGCTTAGCGAGTGTTTCCTGGCTTACCTCATCCTCGATGCCGGAAAGGTTGATATCCTCGGGCTTGGGGAGATAGCCGATAGCAGTCTCAACTGCGTCAGCCTCGCCGGAAACTCTCTTGAGGATCCAGTCAACGACTCTCATGTTGTCGCCGAAGCCGGGCCACATGAAGTGACCTTCCTCGTCCTTTCTGAACCAGTTAACATTGAAGATCTTGGGAGCCTTGTCACCGAGGATCTTGCCCATCTCGATCCAGTGTGCCCAGTAATCGCCTACATTGTAGCCGATGAAGGGCTTCATAGCCATAGGATCGTGACGGAGAACGCCTACCTCACCTGTAGCAGCTGCAGTTGTCTCGGAGGAAACAGCGGAGCCAACATATGTGCCGTGTACCCAGTCGAAGGACTGATATACCAGAGGAGTTGTGGACTCTCTTCTGCCGCCGAAGATCATAGCGGATACGGGAACACCCTGAGGATTGTCAAATTCAGGAGAGATGCAGGGGCAGTTTATAGCGGGAGCTGTAAATCTGGAGTTGGGATGAGCCAGCTTGTTGCCGTCAGCAACAAATGCCTTGCCGTTTACCTTTGCGCCCTTCCACTCTCTTGCAAATACGGGAGGCTCCTTGGTGAGGCCTTCCCACCAAACTGTGTTGTCTTCCTCGTTCATTGCAACATTTGTGAAGATGGTGTTCTTCCTTGTGGATGCAAGAGCGTTGAAGTTGGAATTCTCATTTGTGCCGGGAGCAACGCCGAAGAAGCCGTTCTCGGGGTTGATAGCATAAAGTCTGCCGTCCTTGCCGGGCTTCATCCATGCGATATCATCGCCGACTGTGAATGTCTCATAGCCCTGCTCTCTGTAGTACTTGGGAGGAATGAGCATTGCAAGGTTGGTCTTGCCGCATGCAGAGGGGAATGCAGCTGTAACATACTTGACCTCGTCATCACCGGGACGCTTAACGCCGAGGATGAGCATATGCTCTGCCATCCAGCCCTCGTTCTTGCCCTGATAGGAAGCGATACGCAGTGCGAAGCACTTCTTGCCGAGAAGAACATTTCCGCCGTAAGCGGAGTTGATGGAGTAAATTGCGTTCTCCTGAGGGAACTGAACGATATATCTTTCCTCGGGATCAACGAGTGCCTTGGAGTGGAGGCCCTTTACAAAGTCAGGGTTCTCGTCGCCGAGGTTCTCGAATGCTCTCTTGCCCATACGGGTCATGATCTCCATGTTGAGTACAACATAGATGGAGTCTGTGAGCTCAACGCCTACCTTTGCAAGAGGAGAGCCGATAGGTCCCATGGAATAAGGGATAACATACATGGTTCTGCCCTTCATAGCGCCGGTAAAGAGCTTGTTGAGCTTAGCGTGCATCTCTGCGGGATCCATCCAGTTATTTGTGGGGCCTGCGCCGTCCTTTTCGGGTGTGCAGATGAATGTTCTGCCTTCAACACGGGCAACATCGTTGGGAAGTGTTCTGTGATAGATACAGCCGGGGAGCTTATCCTGATTAAGTCTGTACATCTTGTCGTTGTGTCCCTCGGGAAGAGCACAAACCTCATTTCTGAGCTGATCGAGCTGTTCTGCAGAACCATCGATCCACATTACATAGTCAGGTGTGGTCAGTGCGATCTGTTCCTCGACCCACTTGAGAACATAAGGGTTCTTGGTAAGGGGAGCATTGAGAATCTTAGCCATACTATTAACTCCTTTATATAAAATAAAATTTAAAACATAGTATACCCAAAGGTACATTCCTATTATAACCCATGCGGTCGGTTATGTCAAGTATTTTTTATATAGCACGCATGGGTGCGGGCTTTGCCCGCTCATTGCTTCCTCGCAATGCTGTATTCATCATCAAGCCTGTAATACGGGCATTCGTTTGCCGCACCGTGGACAAAGCGGTACATCTCGTCCTCGTCGAGATCGACCAGGCACACATAGTACTCACAGTCCTCGTCGTATACATAATTCACGCAGGTCTCGCAGTTTGCCATGTTATTCTCCTGTGCAGCGTATCAGAACAGTCCCGTGATATTGCCCTCGTTGTCGCAGTCGATGATATTGGCTGCGGGAGCCTTGGGCAGACCGGGCATGGTCATGATATCGCCCGTGTAGACCACAACGAACCCTGCACCTGCACTCAGGCGCACATCACGGACTGTGATCCTGAAATTCGTCGGCAGACCGAGCTTTGTCGGATCATCGGAAAGGCTGTACTGCGTCTTTGCCACGCATACCGGCGTTTTGTCAAAGCCCAGCCGCTCTATCTCAGCAATGGATTTATCCGCCTGGGATGTGAATACCACACCGTCAGCGCGGTAGATGTTTCTTGCGATTATATCTATCTTTTCCTTTATGGGGAGCTTTTCATCATAGAGCACATGGAAGCTGCCGCTCTTTTCTTCTATCGTCTTTACCACCTTTTCGGCCAGATCTCTTCCGCCCTCGCCGCCCTTTGCAAACACCTCGGTAAGGGAGACCTCGCAGCCCATGGAGTCGCAGAAGGAGCGTATCACAGCTATCTCGCCGTCAGTGTCGGTGTCGAACCTGTTGATGGCTACCACCGCAGGGATGCCGAAGCTGCGGATATTCTCGATATGTGTGCGCAGATTTGCAAGGCCTGCTTCAAGCGCAGGGATATTTTCCGCCTTGAGCTCGGTCTTGGGCACACCGCCGTTGTATTTAAGAGCCTTTATCGTAGCTACGATAACAGCGCAGTCAGGCGCAAACCCGCCGAAGCGGCACTTGATGTCGCAGAACTTCTCAGCGCCCAGATCAGCGCCGAAGCCCGCCTCTGTAACACAGTAATCACCGAGCTTTAATGCCAGCCGTGTCGCCCTTATGGAATTGCACCCGTGGGCGATATTCGCAAAGGGGCCGCCGTGGATGAGAACAGGCGTGTTTTCAAGCGTCTGCACCAGATTGGGCTTTATCGCATCCCTGAGAAGTGCGGTCATGGCACCCTCGGCCTTCAGGTCGCGTGCATATACAGGCTCACCGCTTCTGTTATAGGCCGCAAGGATGCTGCCCAGTCTCTTTTTCAGGTCTGCAAGGTCTGTCGAAAGGCAGAGTATAGCCATTATCTCGCTTGCCACCGTAATGCGGAAATGATCCTCGCGGGGGATGCCGTTGACCTTTCCGCCAAGGCCTATGACAATATTTCTCAGTGCGCGGTCATTCATATCAAGGCAGCGGTCGATCATTATTCTCCGCTCATCGATCTGAAGATCGTTGCCCTGCTGTATGTGATTGTCCACCATAGCGCACAGAAGGTTGTTCGCTGCGGTTATGGCGTGCATATCGCCTGTAAAGTGGAGATTGATATCCTCCATGGGGACTACCTGTGCATATCCGCCGCCTGCAGCGCCGCCCTTTATGCCGAACACAGGCCCCAGTGAGGGCTCACGCAGCGCCAGAACAGTCTTTTTGCCGATCACAGAAAGCGCATCAGCAAGGCCTACGGAAACGGTAGTCTTGCCCTCCCCCGCAGGAGTGGGATTTATCGCCGTCACAAGGATCAGCCGCCCGTCCGGCCCGTAATAGGCTTCGGAAATCCGGTGCTTCGCTTCGTCGTATGCATATTCCGCCGCGGCCCAGCCCTTCGCTCCGATCATGAGCTTGCCGTTCCCGTCGATCATCTCGTTCCGGGTCACGTTCCCAGCCT
>CAMHMM010000008.1 GCA_946186215.1 uncultured Ruminococcus sp.
GCTATAGCGAACACCCCCATCAATTCATAAAATATAAAGGACAGAGCAAAGCTCTGTCCTGAAAATCCGCCTGAATAGACGCAACCGCGCCTGACTGATTATTTGACCGTATGCACTTCACTGCACTCATAAGGTGCCTGTGATACGGTGAGAACGACAGCTCTGCTTTGTTGTACTGTATGATTATACAACTAATAAAGAGCCTTGTCAAGTCATGAAGCATAAAATCAGCGAATTGCACAAAGTATATCGCCTCAGAGGGCATCAGTCCTTTGTGATAACAGCTGCCGCACAGGGCATCCTGCCGTCTATGACGAAGTATCTTACATTCCTGTAGCCGCCGTCAGCAAAAAACTTTTTGTAGCTTTCCAGATCGAACTGCCGCCTGAAATCAGCGCCGAGAGCGTCGATAGCACTCACTACGATGCGGTTTGTCTTTTCCGACATATTTATATATGTGGGGATTATCACCTTACCGCCGCTTTTGCACACGCGCAGAAGCTCGTTTACTGCCTGATAGGGCTCGTCGAGCAGGTGTATCACATTCCCTGCGATGACCTTGTCAAATCTGCCGCCGGTACTTCTGATATGGGTGATATCTGCGCGGCACACGGTAACATTGTCAAAGCCCGACAGGTTTTCTCTTGCCTTTCTCAGCATACCGGCGGAGAGATCGGCCGCATACAGATGCCTGCAGACAGGGGCTATATCCCTGCTTATCGCACCCGTACCGCAGGCGCATTCAAGCACGATGTCCGAGGGCTCTATCTCCTCCGCCACACGCTTGCCCAGACCACGGTAGCACTGCTTGTTGTAGATATCTTCAAAGAAATCGTATAATCCTGAAATATTATCCCAGTACATATTTGCCTCTTTCATCGGTTTGTCCCTAAGTTTATAAGCCTTTAATATGTGCCTTCCCGACCGCAGGCGAAGAAGACACATATTCAGTATTTTCTTATTATCACACAGCGTTGAATTCAATTACGACCGAGCTGAAATCTCCAGAAAGATCAACAGCGATGCCGCAGTTCATCAGCGCAGCGCCGGTGTGGATCTCGCCGGTGAGGGAGCTTGTGTATTTCCTTCCGGGATCAAGGCCGTCGAGCTTTATCAGCCTGCTGTGGTAATTCGGTCTGCCCAGTACCTGAACAGCAGTGAATACCGCCTGTGACTTATCCTTTGAAACGAACATCCACGCATCAAATGTGTTGTCGCTGAAAATATCTGCAAGACGGTACTGATCGCCTTTGCGTACAAGGGGATTGTATTTTTTGAACTGCTCTATCTGCGCGGGAATCTCAGCACGGTCGGCCTCGGGTATGCGGGTGATATCAAGCTCATAGCCGAAGGTCCCCACCATTGCCACATTGCCTCTTGTGGCAAACGGAGTGGAGCGGCCTACCACATGATTGGGGCAGTCGGAAACATGGGCACCCATTGCGGATGCTGGGTAGCATACGGATGTGCCGTGTTGTATCTTCAGCCTTTCGATGGCATCTGTGTCGTCGGATGTCCATATCTGCGGAGAGAAGAACAGCATACCCGGATCAAAGCGGGCACCGCCTCCCGAGCAGTTTTCCAGAAGAAGATGAGGATGATCGGTGATGAGTCTGTTCTGCAGATCGTATACGCCGAGGACGAATCTGTGCCACAGCTCCTGCTGTCTTTCGGGCGGGAGCTTCAGTGAGCCGGGCTCGGTTATCTGTCGGTTCATATCCCACTTGATGTATTCGATATTGGCGCTTTCAAGTATAGCCGTTATCTGCGAATAGATATTATCCCTTACTTCCTTGCGGCTGTAATCGAGGACATACTGTTCGCGGGACTGGCTCATAGGCTGTCCCTCGATCTGTATAGCCCAGTCGGGGTGTGCCCTGTAAAGGTCACTGTCGGGGGATATCATTTCAGGCTCAAACCATATGCCGAATTTGAGACCGAGCTTGTTTACCTCATCCACCAGATGTCCGAGTCCGCCCTTGAGCTTGTTCTCGTTTACATACCAGTCACCCAGTGAGGAGTTATCCGTATTTCTGTGACCGAACCAGCCGTCATCCATTACAAGCATCTCAATGCCGGATTTTGCAGCCTCTTTTGCAATTGAAATTAGCTTATCCGTATCAAAATCAAAATAAGTTGCTTCCCAGTTGTTTATAAGAACGGGACGAGCCTTGTCGCGGTATTCGCCGCGGATAAGATGCTGTCTGTACAGGTCATGGAATGTTCTCGACATTTTGCCGATGCCCTCCGAGGAATATACCATGACTGCCTCGGGCGCAGTGAAGCTCTTTCCGCTTTCAAGCTTCCATCTGAAATCAAGGGGATTGATGCCCATTACCGCACGGGTGCGCTTGTGCTGTGTTACCTCGGCCTGTGCGATAAAGTTTCCGCTGTATACCAGATTGAAGCCGAATGCCTCGCCGATGCGTTCGTCGGCGTTGTGTGAGACCAGTGCCATGAAGGGGTTCGACTGGTGTGAGGATTCGCCCCTTGCTGAATCTACCAGCTGTTTGCCGTGGTGCAGAGGAGCCCTTTCGATAAAGCGCTCTCTTGCCCATGAACCATTGAGAGTGATAAAGTCGTATTCGCTGCATTCTATGTCGATGGATGTGCTGAGGATGCGCTCGATATCCACAGGCTCTGTGCCCTTGTTGGTCACGACAACGCTCCTTGTGATAACATCGAGTCCTGTAAATGCAGTGTAGTAAAGCTCGGCTTCAAGACCTGTGCGGGGCTCTTCCATGGTGATGATGAGCGTCTTTGCTTCATCTTTATCCGCGAAGGTGGCAGGCAGTCTTACGGTGCAGTCTTCGAGCTCCTGAGAAAGAACGGGCTTTCCGTCGGTTATCCTGTGGCTCTTGTATCTCAGCGTTACGGCTGCAGTGCCCTTGCTGTCCCTTATCATGAATGCGCTTTCGCGGTAATCACCAGTGCCGTACACGGGATATTCAAAGGAAGTGGTATCCATGAATGTGCCCATATCCCTGCTGTTTACCTTGGGGGTATAGGGGTTCTCGCCTAAGTGGAGCAAATAGGAAAGGTCCTCATCATCAGTGCGCTTTCCGTAATAAACATGGCAGAGATATCCGCTTTCAAGAGCGGCAAGAGCATAGGTAGAGCCCGGTGTTGTGAGGGTAAAAAGTGTCATATCCTCAGTGAAAGGCTCGTTTCTGCCTGCCTGCCAGTTCCATTTTACATATTCCTTGTGCAGTTTCTGTACTCTGATAGTTTCCAAAGCTGTCCCTCCGTTGGCCGCTGTTCTAAGGCGCAGACCGGTATCTACGGTCTGCGTGCAGCGTGTATCAATATTCGTAGTCGATGCAGGCTCTGCCGTTTTCCGCTTTCAATCCGGAAATGAACTTGCCGAATGCCTTGTGATCGGGGTGTATCTGGTATGCATCCAGACCCGCTTTGTCCTCGAAATCGCAGATAAGCGCGATGTCGAAATTAGTGCTGTCGAATATCTCTCCGCCAATGACACACTCAAAGCCTTTGAGCGTGGGAACGAGAGAGGGGAGCTTGTCTGCCCTTTCCTTTGCGGCAGCAGCGTTTTCGAGGGCGGTCTTTCCGTCCGTATCTTTGAGCTTGAACATTACAATGTGTTTTATCATAACATACCTCTTATAAACTGATTTAAAACAGCACCGGATAAATCTTGTTTATATCTGTTTTCGACAGTGTATATCCGGCGCTTTTTAACAAAATACAGCCGGAGCGGGGAGCACCGCTCCGGCTAATATCAGTCGTACTCTCTTATGACCTCCACAGCCCCGAGGATGATCTCGTTTGCTCTTTCGATGCAGCGGTTGATCTGATCGGTGCTCTCTGCGGAGCGGGCCATTTCCATAGCCTGTGCAACGGTCTCTCTGCCCACACTTTCCTGTGTGCGATAGATCTCGTTGAGCTGTTCGGATGCAAAGGTCTCAAAGTTCTTGTAGCATTCCTTGAGATCCTTTATAGTGCTGGTGCGGATGTCATCGTAGTTTTCAAGAGCGCAGTCGATGATATCCGAGGTGCGGTTCTTGCGCATGATATTGCGGAAGAAGGGCATAGTTCCCGAAGGGAAGCCCACGCTTCTTTCTGCACCCTGTGAAGCAGCCTGCTTTATCTTGTCAGCTACGAATGTGTTGACATTGACAGTCTCGCTTGTGGAGATACGCGCTCCTGCCAGATCCTGAATACCCAGCTTGCGGGAAAGCTGTGCGCCCATATCGTTTATGATATCGTTGAGACGCTCCTGATGTATCTCCAGACAGCGGCGGTATGCCTCGCCCACCTTATCCATTAGGAAGGAGTAGAAATGTCTTTCCACATCCTCATCATCCGCTGTGGAGCGGCACACAAGGATATCCTCTCTGAGCTTTGTGAAGAATTCGTACATCCAGTACTCCGCTTCCTGCTTCATTTCCGTGATGGAGAGCATGATCTTGGGCTTTTGCGCTTCAAGTGCGGACTGGAGATTGCTGCACTCTGCCTCGAAATCATCCTTGAGCTTTCTGAGCTTCTGGGAATCCATCTGCATCATTTCGCTGATGAGGTTGAGGCGGTTGAGAGTGTCGGTGAGCATAAGCGAGAGCATGGAGAATACTCTTTCCGTGCGCAGTGTGTCCTTCTGGACGATGACCTCGCGGGAAAGCGCCAGCTCGAATTTGAGGAACTGGTTCTCGTAGAACTCCTGGAATCCCTTTATGTCGGGGCGGTTGAGACCTATCTTGCGGCGGTATTCATCAATGCCGCTTATTGCGTAGACCTCAGCCACGGGGATTATCTGTGCGCATTTTTCGCTGATGTAGTTGATTATTCTTTCAATCTCTTCCATGGTGTTCATGGCATCGATCATATTTATCAGCACGAATACCTTGCTGAAATTCTGAGGAACGATCTGGCTTGCGATAAAATACTGCTCGCTTTCGGAGAAGGGTGAGAGGGCGCTTGCCACATAGATCACCGCATCCGCCTTTACAAGAAAATCCTTTACCTGTGAATCCAGCTCGTCAAGGTCGGAAAGACCGGGAGTGTCTACTACCTGTATCTCCTTTAAGATAGGTGCATCGCTTTTGACATCAATATATTCCAGTGAGCCCGGGAAGAAGTCAAGAAGGCCGAGAAGCCTTTCACGGCTCAGATCATCCTGAGTGAGAGTAACTCTCTTGCCGTTTCCGAGAACTGCCTCAACGCTCGGGTGATCTCCGTAGGAGAAGCGGTTTATCGTGAAGGTCTCGGGAGCCACATTCACAGGTGCCACCGATCTACCGAGGATCGCGTTTATGACTGTGCTCTTGCCGCGCTTGAAATCGCCGATGATAACAAGGGAAAAGGGCTCGGAGAGTTTTTTCTCGATTATCGCATCCCACTTTTTCATGCGGTTGGTCGCTTCGTCGCCGAGTATGGCGCAAAGCTCCTGATCCTTCAGAAGCCGCTTCAGATCGCCTCTTACAATGGAAATATCATATTCTGCATTGTCATATTTATTCTTTTTCATACTTATCGCCCCCGATCTTAAAGCACATCTTCAGTCTGAGCAATGATCTCACAGCGAATTTCGAGAGACTGCTTGTTGCTGATATGTGTTGTGGGGCGTTCAAGGTCGGAACGCCATATGTAGAGGATCTCACAGCCTGTGAATTCCATTCCGGCGAATATCCTGCGTTCATCCTCGCTGGTGTCCTCACCGAGCTTGAGAGAGCGCACCGGAGTGATGTGGATAGCGTCGTACTTTGCGAGTATTTCCTCTGTGTTGATAAAAAGGTTCTGATTGCCCAGTGAATCGGGCAGTCCCTTCTTTCTTACCGACGAATAAACATCGGCGAAGGATGCAGGATCGTCAAGACAGATTATGCCTGCTCTGTCTGCGGTTATATCTCCTGCAAGGAGCCATTTGTTGAGAAGATAATTGAGCTCCCTTACACCTGTTTTGTCGGCATCTGTCACCTCAGCGCTGTCGCCCTTGCTTATGCCGGGATAGGTGAATGCATAGTTGAAGGTGCAGTGACGGTTCTGGAGCCTGCCGCATTCACAGCCGATTACATAGCGAAGCTCCTCCGGAGTAAATTCCTCGGCGATATCCGCAGTGAGGACTATTACAGGCTCGATCCCGTCGCCTGTAAGGGAGAATATCTCCGGCACCTCTCCTGCCTTTCTTATCAGCAGAGAGGGCAGGCTTATCTGCAGTCTGTCGCTGCACTGCTTGACAGCCTCATATGCCTTTGCAAAAAGTATGGAGCTGGCAGTATCGCTTGTGGAAAAATATCTTTTGAACCTTGTGGGTATATCTGTTGTGGTGATGGCCTTGTAAAGTCTTGACCAGCCCGAGATGCCGCCGATCTTCTGGCGCAGCGCGAAATCCGAATCAAAGGCGTAGTCAAGTGTGCCGCCCACCACATGCTCCTGATATGATCTTGTCCTCTGCGCAAGATAATCGGAGAATGAGGTGTTTATATTAAGCAGGGGATTAGTGTTAAGATTCATCTGCATACCCCTCCTCATTCATCCGAAAGAATATCGGTAAGTGTTTTGTGGAGATTGTATGTGTTTGCGAGCATTTCTCCGACATTTTCGGCGATGCTCTGCAGACGGATCTTTTCGTTGTCCGACATTTCCTTCTTCTGCTGCTTGGTCTCATTGAGGTCGTCGAGTGTCTGCTGGGTATCCTTGAGGATGATCTCTGTCTCAGACTCGATCTGGTTCTTGAGGCCTGTGAAGGAGCTGATGACCTGCTGTCTTACGGATTCCGAGAAGTCGGAATTGATCTTCATCTCGTGGAACTGCTTGCTCACGCTCTGCTTGAAGGAATTCTTGAACTTTTCTATTCTCTCGTCAACGAGGAATTTATCAACGGCGAATTTGCCCGTGAATGTTCCTGCAAGTCCCGCAAGCGCCATCAGGCATATGCCCGCAGCGGTAAGGAAGCCGCCGCCTGCAATGGTGGTGACGAGCAGGAAGGATGTGGCAAGCCATGTGGTAAGGCCTGTGAGACCGCCCAGAAGAGCACCCTTCACGCCTGCCTCACGGAAGCCTATGAACAGGCCGCCGATACCGCCGGTACCGATAACGGAGCCGATGATGGAGTCGGTCACGCCGCCGTTCTGCGATCTCTTGGAGGGCTCTACATAGAACATTTCCTGGATGCGGTTGAGGGATTCAAAGAATTCATCCTGGAAGGACTGGAGCCTTACAGCCTCTTCGGAAAGGCCGACATTGATATCGTTCTGGATCTGCTCGCAGATAAGCTGTGCCCTGTTTTCGATATTCTCCTTGATCTTCATCGTGAGCTTTTCGTAAACAACCTTCATCTTCTCGCGCTTGAGATCCTCCGCAGCCATGGGGTATTCATCGATTACCTGCATAGCTGTTTCCTCTATCCGTGCCCAGTATTCGTCAAGGATAGGCTGGAGCTTTTCAAACACATCATTTGCAGCATTGTTTATGCGTACAAATTCCTCACGCTTCTTGGTGCGTATGTCCTCGATCTCTTCAATGGCAAGCTGATACTTTTCCATGAATTCATCGGTCTCCATCATCAGAGCATTTTCATGGATGACTATGGAGTTGATGATCTCGGAGCCTGCGCTTATTATCTTGTTGGCGAGGATCTGCAGGGTTATGGAGCCTCTTTCCTTGGTGAGCATGGTCTCGAGCACGCTCTCGAATTTGGGGAAGTTGCTCTCCTCGAGCATATTGATGTCGTTGGCAGTCTTTGCAAGGAGCGCCTTCTTTGCGTACACGCCTATTACCTTGGGCTTGCCTATCTTGCGCTTGTAAACGGCAAATTCCTTGGAGCTTTCGCCCATTACCTTCTTTGCCTTGTCCATTACATAGCTGCTTATGCGCTTTTCAACGGTCTCGACTATGCGCTCCTCATCCTCCTTGGAGAATGTGCCGAAGCAGTTTACCGCAAAGATTATGCGGCCGAGATCGGAGGTGAGCATCTTGTTTTCGAGAAAGTCTTTTTCAAACTGGGAAAAGGGGGAATTTGCACTGATAACGAATACAGCTGCATCTATCTTGGGGAGGATGGACATGGTGACATTGGTCATCTGCTCATCATCGTTGAGACCGGGGGTGTCTATGATATCCACATTGTTGCGGCAGAAATCGGTCTCGTAGTAGATAGTCGCTTCCTTGACGGTCTCTGCTTTCTTTTCCGATTCAAAGGAAAGCTTTGTTACATACTCGGCAAGGCGGTCGATATCTACCTTTTCCTGTGTGCCGTCCTTGTATTCGACCATTACATAGGGATCGGTGCTGTATGTGACACGGTTGAGCGTTGCAGTCGCAGGAAGTACATCCGCGGGAAGTATCTCCTGTCCGAGAAGTGCGTTTATCAGTGTGCTCTTTCCTCTTTTGAATTCGCCGACTATGGCAACGGCGAAGTGCTCACCGGCAGTTTTCTCCATTACCTCGGCAATGGAATCTGCGGTGTTGAAAAGCTTCAGGGAGCGAGCATATCCTTCGAGCTGTCCCAGCGTTTCCGTTAGCTCTGTGACGGTATCACGGAACGAGGAATAGCTTGCAAAGCCCAGTGAAGAAGTCTGTTCCATATATGAATGAACCTCCTTGTTAGAGTGAGTTTTCATTGTCGCGGTCCGTGCCGCCGCAGACCGTTCACCCTTCACAGCCGCGGCACACACATATACAGTATGATTATATCATAAATTCATTAATAAAGTCAATCAAAGCTGAATTTAATATGTTACAAAATATGACTGCTTTTTTCTATGTTTATCACAAAAAGATGGTCAGAAAATGTCGCGGGATCGTTTTCATGAGATCGTATGTTATCAGTGCTTATCATACGGTGCAGACAGGTGTTGATCAGGCTATGGTAAAATTGCACAATTATTGGGGAATAATATTGTTTTTATATACGATTTTGTTCTGAAACTATTGCAAATTTTAATAGAAATCATGTATAATCAGTTTAATGTAATAATACAAGGGCGTTTTCCGCATAACGGATGCGGAAGGCCTGAAATGCCGGACAAACGGAGGTATCATAATGACTACACTTGAAGCTTTTGGAAAACTGAATGAAAACAAGGCTCTTGCCGAAAAGATAGGCACAGAATGCAAGACTCCCGAGCAGGTATTCGATGTACTGAAGTCCATCGGTCTTACTGATGATTTTGATACATTCAAAAAGGCTGTGGATGGGATCAGCGCTGCTGCTTCGGAAATGAACGAAACTGATGTTGAGGCTATAGCAGGCGGCATCGGCGGCCACACTACTATTACAGAACCGATCAATACTCCTATAGATCCGCAGGCTTCAGCTGCAGCATCCGCATCTGTCTGAGTCCCTATCCTGTTCCGGCAGTATTCTGATAATACTGTGAACTGTATTGGATATATCACACAAATATCAGAATTTAATTTATATATTATACACAATTTGTGTAATATTTTATTGACAAATCAGCTGAAATAATGTATAATCGATGTATACATATTCAGATATGTATTAATAATCGCAGGGTCTCGCCATACAGGGGTATGTGCGGGAGCGCTGCGGTATAAAACGGAGGTATTGTAATGACTACACTGGAAGCTTTTACAAAGATTAACGCAGATCAGGCACTGGCTGAAAAGGTAAAGAATGAATGCAAGACTCCCGAGCAGATATTCGAGGCTCTCAAGGCTGTCGGACTTACCGATGATTTCGAGACCTTCAAGAAGGCTGCTACAGAGCTCAACGCATCTGCAGGCAAGATGACCGAAGCTGATGTTGACGCAGTTGTTGGCGGCGGCACAGGTACTATCACCACACTTACAACAACTACAACAGTTACTCTTGCTGCATCTGGTGCTGTCTGATATCAAAGGGTACAGGCAGAATGAGCCGGACAGATGCTGATGCTGTCTGAGACGATACAGCTGCACAGAGGTGTGCGTCGCAGATATTTGTCGATGGCATTAAAGTCGGAGATGTCCGTTGGATATTTCCGGCTTTTTTATTTTTTAAATGCTGAATAAATAAATAAATGTATCTTTCCTGCCGCAGACGGGGAGTACGCGAAATGTGATATTTCTGCATTTATCAATCCATAATGAGGAGCAGACATAATGAACGAATGGGAAATGAGGGGCAAGGAAAGAAGCCCCGAGCAGACGATAGCAAAGGTGAATGAGATCCTTGCTTCACTGGGACTTACAGCACATGTGAAGGATATGGATCGTGATGTAGAGGACTGCTATTCATGCCGTGTTACCGTGGATGGCCCCACAGACGGGCTTATCGGTACCAACGGAAAGGGTATGTCAGAACAGCTGTGCCACGCCAGTGCATACGGCGAGCTTATGGAACGCCTTTCAAACAGGCTTTTCAACTCTATGATAAGGCTTGACGATCCCGATATCGAGGATATGCATATAGAGGAGCATCCGCTTTACGATGTATGGAGCGAGGAGCAGCCCTATGTGGCGCAGTACCTCAAGGACAGGATCGTGCAGACCGTTACGGACGATCACCCGTTCCTTTCAAAGGAATACCTTGTGAACCTTGCTCTTGAAAAGCTCACTCCCGACAAGCTGGGCGGAAAATCGCTGACGGTCCCCTACTATTCGGTATTGGACGATAAGTTTGAATATCTTCCCATGTGGACTATCACATTTACCGGAAGCAACGGCATGGCTGCGGGCAACACTCTCGAGGAGGCTCTTGTCGAGGGTATTTCCGAGCTGCTGGAGCGCTATTCGCAGATGCAGATATTCGACGGCGATATCATCCCGCCGCAGGTGCCCAGAGAATATATCGCCCGCTTCCCCCATATCCTGAAAATAATTGATGATATCGAAAGCACGGGCAGATACAAGGTGCGTGTGCTGGACTGCTCCCTCGGCAAAAAGCTCCCCGTTGTGTGCGGTGTTGTGGCCGACCTTAAAACAGGCGGATTCGGTGTCAAATTCGGCGCACAGCCCAATATCGCCATTGCAATGGAGCGCGTTTTCACAGAGCTGATGCAGGGCTCGAGGCTGGAATACAGCACAAATCTTTCAAGCCCCGATTTTGCCCGTTTCAAGGCATCAAGAAGACTGGATAAATGGAACAGCATCAAGGTGGCATCCACATCTATGCCCGCACAGCTCCTCATGGATGATGCGACCTATTCCTTTGAGCCCTGGGAGGATGTAAGCGCAAAGACCAATCCCGAGATAATGAAGTCTATGATCGCTCTCATGGAAAGCTTCGGCTCAAAGGTGTTTGTAAGGGATGCGTCTTATCTGGGCTTTCCCGCAGTGAATATCTATGCTACGATATTTTCCGAGGTGCGGCCTGTGGATATGCTCGAGCTCAAGCACAACATACTCGCAAAGAGCGTTCAGGAATACTTCACCCGCATAGACACCCTTGCGGATAAGGAAGTTTTGGATCTGGCAGTATACGCTGCTTCAAAAAGAGGCTCCGTCATAGAAAATTCCATCAACGCCATAAGCCAGCTTTTCTTTACGGAGAAGTTTATGTTTGAGCCCTTTGATGCGGATATGCTCTACTGCGCGTGCCTCATCCGCCTCGGGAAACACAGGGAAGCGGCTTCGGTACTGTCATTCCTTGTTTCCATGAAGGATATCATGTCAGACGAAGATGACAAGCTCCTCGTCAGGGCGGCCTATACATGGGAAAATGGTATTGCCGAGGGAGAAACGCCTGATCATGTTTATCAGGCAGTGAAAAATCTTTATCCTGCGTTTGCGGATAAGGTAAGGGATGTATTCGGCGATCCCGCACACATTCTCGAAAAATTGTATCCCGTATGCGGTTCAAAGCCCTGCACCGAGATCACCGAGGGCGGCTGCCGCTACTCTGCGATACATGATATCTACAAGCTCCTTGTGGATGCGGAAAGGAAGAACCCGGTAGATCCCGAAAATATAAGGGCGGTTTTCCGTGGTAAATGATATGCTGTTTAGTGAAAAAGAGATAAGAGATATTTTTGAAAGATCACTGCTCTACACTGCTCCCGCAGACGGGAGTACCCCCGAAGAAGGGTACTCCCTTTTCAGGGAAAGACTGAGCTTTATCACCGAAAGTTTTGACTGTGACGACAAGGCTGAGTTTATGTTCGGGAAGCAGGGGACCTGCTATTTATCCACACTGCCGTTTTTTGTGTTCTTCAATGCGGTAAGAGTTCATTTTTCCGGCTTTTGCGGGGATAAGCTCTTTCTGCCTGCGGCCTTTTCCGAGTGGGGCGATTCCTTCTGTGAGTCGCTGTCACAGCTTTTCGGCAGTATCGCTCTGGAGGAGCTTCAGGATATGGTCGGGGAACTGACCACCCCTTCGGAGGAATGGATAAGCCAAAAAGCCATGCCTGCTGTCCGTGATGGGCGGCTGTTCCATACAATGGCACTCAGATACCCCTTGTATGCAAGGCAGGTCACGGAGTTCGTGTTTTTTCAGATACACCATATTGAGGAAATAATCAGCGCCATGAAGGTCGGCCTCAGTGAGATAGGGCGCATTTTTCAGGACGGCAGACCCCGTATGGTGCGCCGCATCTGTGCTTCTGCTTCGGACAGACACAACGGCGGGAAAACCGTGCATACAGTTATATTTGATGATGACAGCCGTGTTGTGTACAAGCCTCATTCCGCTGCGACAGACAATGCATTCCGCGGGTGGGTGGATCATCTTGCCGAAAGATCGGGCGAGCGGCCTTTTCCGTCCCCCGACATAATAGATACAGGATATGGCACACTTCATGGATTTGTGCGCTCTGAGCCTCTTGCAAGGCATGAGGATGCGGCGGAATATTTCAGAAGAGCAGGCTTTCTCACGGGAGCGGTGTATCTTCTCAGGGGCAATGATCTTCATGCGGAAAATATCATTGCCTGCGGTGTTGATCCCGTCATAGTGGATACGGAAACGGTGATCGCGCCCCGCGGCTGCATGGTGACGCGGCTTATGGGGGAATACTACCGCTATTCCGTGAATTCCATGGCACTGTTCCACTCCACGATGCCGCTGCCCGGTCTGAGGGAGGGAGTTTTTGCGGGACTGTGTGATATTTTCAACGGCAGCTCAAATCTGCCTGTCTATGACGGTCAGCCTATTTCCTGCAAGGATTACGCAGACGAGCTGTGTGCGGGTTTTGAAAAGGCAGTCAGGGCAGCAACTTCGGATATAAAGAGTTCGGAGACAATGCTCATTTCGCTTTTTGAGAACTGCGGTATCCGCATGGTGCTTCGCCCCACGCAGGCATATATGAGGATACTCACAGGCCTGTGCTGTAAGGAGCCGCAGACCGATCCTGCATTCTACAGGCGGTTAATGGAGAGAAAGTTTTTCAAGCCGCACAAAACATTTACAGAAGAGGAATGTGCGGTGATACTCGACGGGGAGCAGGCAGCATTTGAAAGACTGGATGTTCCGTATTTTGAGGAGCGTCTTGACAAAGAAATGCTCATGAGCCTTGCCGATGACTGGAAGCAGACTGACGATGCGCTCATAGTGCAGGAGTGCAAAAGGATACGCTTCAGCCTTGCGGATATCCGTCCCGATGCGGGCAGTGATATTATTGCGGCAGTGCCCGATGTCGGATCTGTCTGCATCGGGGATAATGCCCGCAGGCTTGCAGCACGGCTGATACCGTTTCTGGACGGCATGGGGCACTGTATCTCGGCTGCAAGGGAGCAGCGCAGGCTGATGCTCAGCGATACTGCAATGGTGGCTCCGTCCCTGCTCGACGGCACTTTCGGAGTGCTGATCTCCCTGAAAGCATACAGCCTTGTTTTCGGCACATCCGATGAGCTGGAGAAAAGCATAAAGGAAGCTGCCGAAAAACTGCTGGATCCCGCAAAATCGGCTCCTGCACTTACTTCACAGGAGCTTGGCATTGCCGACGGAACGGCAGGATATATCATCGGCTGCGGTATGTGCCATGAGATGGGCTTGCAGTCGGATGATGAATATGCACAGGCACTGGGCTTTGTCGGCAGGATAGCTGATGACGAGCTGCGTCTGCGCTGCGGGGAAACAGGGCTTATCTACGGCAACTGCGGGATAATATATGCCCTTGCGAAGGTGCCCGCAGAATTTATGACACCACAGCTTTCCCGTCTGGAGGAGCTTGTGTGGAGCTGTATTTCATCAAGGCAGGAATATCTGTCATGCAGCAGGGATGATATTATAAACGCGGTAAGCGGTGAGCTCATCAGATCGGGTGATATCACATCGGCAGAAATGCTTTCTCCCGTGGGGAACAATTCCCTGCGGTACGGCAATGCAGGCAGGCTGTATAAGGCTGCACAAAGCCTTTGTGAAAAAGAGGACAGCGGCATAAGAGCGGCTGCGGACAGACTGTGTGCATATCTTGTCACGCAGGAGCATATCGTTTGCGGCACCGATGTGCCCGACAAGTGTGTGGAAAACGGACTTCTCCATGGTATGCCCGGTGTGCTGTACAGCATATGCCGCTATCTCAGACCTGATATCATCCCCGGGCTGTGACACAATGCTGTTAAGATAGTCTTTCCCGTCTCTGGCGGGAAAGACTGACATAAACAAAAGCGCTCTGTTTGATATCCGATGTAGATATATGTTGTTATTATCGGATATGAAACAGCGGGCTATGTGATATCGGAACTGTACCAATCGTGCAGCAGCGGCATAGCGCCGCATAAAGCTGAGTGAAGAAAAAGAGGAAAAAGAATTGAAGAAATGGTCAAGATTTTTTCAGAATGAGGAATATCTGGAAAAAACAAGAATGTATATCCTCAATGAGGATATGAGAGGCTATGTGACTGAAAAGATAGGGCTTACTGTCGGCATGAAGGTGCTGGATGTGGGCTGCGGCACAGGAGAATTCACCCGTTATCTTGCAAGGCAGACAAACGGCATTTCATATACCGGACTTGATAACGATCCTGATTTTATCGCTGCGGCAAAAAAGCGCAGTCAGGGTGCGGAAAACGGGAACAGCTTTGAGTTCGTTACAGGCGATGCGGCAGCCATGCCCTTTGAGGACGGCTGCTTTGATGTGGTCGTTTCCCATACATTTTTTAATTCCATGCCGCTTTACAGAAAGGCTCTGCAGGAGATGAAGCGGGTATGCCGCGACGGCGGGATCATCGCTTCCATGACTGCGACAGATATTGAGCATATCCCGCTTTCGCATGGAATATATCCCAGGGATTCGGAGTACTGGAAAAAGGACTATGATGTACTGCTCAACAAGGTGGTCGCCATGTATGAAAAGGTCGTTCCGATGAATGATTATCTGCAGGGGATACCCACCGCGTATATACCCAATCTTTTCGAGGAGGAAAAGCTTCGCAGTGTGTCTGCCTACCCGGTAGGACGATTTTTTTCGCTGAGCAACAGCGCAGTGCCTGCGGAGAAAAAGCGGAGATTCATCGAGCTTGAATATATCTCCGACCGCAAGCGCCTTGAATGTGTGTATGAGGAGGATGAAGCAAAGGCTTTTATGACCGAAGAGGAAATACAGGCCTTCTATGCTCTCCTTGAAAAGAAAAGGGATTATCTGCTCAGGCATCTTGAGGACAACAGGATCTGGCAGTGGGAGGGCGGTACCTCGCTGCTGATCACAGGTCAGAAGGCAAGCGCCGATGAAGAGTTCATGTCGGCGATAATGAATATGATAAAATGATGAGCCGCAGGCTGTATGTCGGGTATGACCGCAGCGCTTTGAATGCTTTTGAAAGGAGCTTCGTATGCCGGATTCTACAAAAAAGAAAATAGAAGCTGTCCCCGTTCCGCAGGTCGTCACCAGGGGGAATATCCTGCTGCTGCTCGCTGCTGCAGCGATCCTTGTGGCGTTGCTGATATGGGGCTTTTTCGGGACTATAAAGACATCCTTTACCTCACTGGGAGCACTTACCACCTCGGCGGATGCCATAATGGTGCATCAGCCTGAAAATGCGGTAGTCACTGATATTATGGTCAGCACCAATCAGTTCGTGAACAAGGGCGATGTGCTGGTGAGAGTGTATACCGAAACGCCGGGTGAAACGGTCTCAATGGAGCAGATGGCGATGGAGGCGCATGATATAAAATCTCCCGTCAGCGGATTTGTGACGGAGATCATCGCCCGTCAGTGGCAGCGCGTGGATCTTACCACCACCCTGGCAAGAGTGGTGGAATCCGAAACGGACACTGTGACTCATGTGCTGGCCTATGTGCCTATCGAATATGTTGAGAAGGTAGAGGTCGGCACCCGTGTCAATGTCAATGTGCAGAATGCCACGGAGGAAGAGGTCGGCGTTCTGACAGGAACAGTGACAAGCGTGACTGATATCCCCGTGTCTGAATACCATATACTGCGCTCCACCGGCTCTGAAAAGGTGCTCGAGTACTTTTACCAGGGGGGTAAGGAGGAGCAGTATGAGGTGCTGATAGAGCTCGATACCAATGATGCAGGCGAGCTTGTCACCACCAATAACAGCCTGAGAAAAAACAGCTATGTCTGCAACGAAATGTGCCAGATAACCTTTTTCTCAGATGAAATGCACCCTTATGAGGTAATATACGGCAATTAAAAAGCGGGGGTATCTATGACTCTGTTCAGAAAAAGAGTACCCGAGGTCTTTCAGATAGAAGCCGCAGAATGCGGAGCGGCTTCGCTGTGCATGATACTGGGTTACTACGGAAGATATATCGATCTTACCGTTATGCGCCATGACTGCCATATTTCCCGTGACGGCAGCAGGCTCAGCTATGTTATGGCTGCCGCAAGAAAGCACGGGATGAATCCCACGGCATACCGCAGCGATCCGAATCTTACGGGGAGAAAGCTTCCCGCTATCGCATTCTGGAATTACGCGCATTTTCTGGTAGTTGAGGAGATCACGGATAAGTGGGTATATATGACCGATCCTGCCTACGGGCGGCGCAAGGTCACAAAAGAGGAATTCGCCAGAGGCTTTTCGGGTGTTGTTCTCGAGCTTGAATGCACCGATAAATTTGAAAAATGCGGCAAGCCCTATGATCCTGTGGCACCTATGGCGAAGCTGCTGCGCTCAAATGTGGGCGTGCTCGTATATCTTTCGTTCCTTACAACGATGATCAATATAGTGGGACTGATACTGCCCGCATTCACAACGCTTTTTGTGGACTATTATCTTCCCTATCTTTCCAATGCGCAGGTCGGGAACTATTTTATCGCATTTACCGCCGTCATCGTAATGCAGGCGCTGCTCCTGTTTATACGAAAGCATGTAAATATTCGCTTCCGCAGGATACAGTCCGCGGGGATGACGGGAAATATCGTTTCAAAGCTGTTAAAGCTCCCCGTGAGCTACTTTGGCACAAGGAGCCATTCCACCATAGATTCGCACCTCAATGATATCAACAGCTTTACCGATTTCGTGGCGGCAAGGTTCGTTCCGCTGATGCTCGACCTTTTATTTTCGCTTATTTATATCGCACTGCTGTTCACTTACAGCGTGAAGGTCGCTGTTCCCACACTGCTGCTTATCGCCTTCCTTGTGGGGATGATAGTGCTCCTGCTGAAAATGAGCAAGACCGCAGTCATCCTCGCCTCAAATATGGCCAGTGAGTTCTACGGCTCGGTAGTGCAGAATGTCCGCCTGTATGATACAGTCAAATCAGTAGCCATGGAGGATGAATCCTTCCTTGACATGATGAGAAAATACAGCTCGTGGCAGAGCGCGGTGCTGACATCCAAAAAGATAGTTGCCGTTGTTCAGGCAATACCTATCGCAGTGCCTCTGCTGATACAGGTGTTCATTATAACCATGGGCTCAGTGTGTGTAATAAACGGCGAGATGTCCATAGGTGATGTGCTGGCGTGCCAGACCATAGCCATGTCTGTATTTGCGCCTATCGTAATGACCATATCGGAATTTTCATCGCTGCAGGGGCAGCAGGTGAAGATAAAGGCTATGGAGGATATCGAAAACGAAGCGCCGGATATATCCCTGCAGCGCGGGGAGGGCGCAGAGGAGATCAGGCTTGACGGCGAGATCGAGCTTAAAAATGTGTCCTTCGGGTATAATACGGCTATCCCGCCGATACTGAAAAATATTTCCTTCCATGTTCCAGCAGGGGGCAGCATGGCATTCGTCGGCAGCTCTGGTTCCGGCAAAAGCTCGGTCTTAAAGGTCATTGAGGGGCTATATGTACCGCAGGAGGGCGAGATACTTTTCAGCGGTGCAGACCAGAATGATATCAGCCGCACGGCCTTTGCGGATTCTGTTGCGGTAGTGAGCCAGACACCGTATGTTTTCAACGGCACCGTCCGCGAGAATATAACGCTTTTCGACCGCAGGATAGATATGCATACGATAACCGAGGCGGCAAAGGCAGCGTGTGTTTTTGACGCGGTGGAGTCACACAGCGGCGGATTCAATGCCGTGATGAGCCCCAACGAGAGCAGCTTCAGCGGCGGCGAGGTGCAGAGGATAATGATAGCAAGGGCGCTGGTGAGAAAGCCGTCGATCCTTATAATGGACGAGGCGACAAGTGCACTTGATACCATCGTCGAGGAACAGATCATGAAAAATATCCGCGGGATGGGGATAACTCTTCTTATCGTAGCTCACAGGCTTTCGGCTATTCGTGACTGCGATGAGATAATCGTTCTCAAAAACGGAGAGATAACCGAGCGCGGCACTCATGATGAGCTTGTTGCCCGCAACGGCTTTTACACAGAGCTTATGTCATCGGAGGATAACCAATGAGTCGCAGAAAAACGATAGATGCGGAGCGCGTGAACAAGATCCTCTACGGCGAGCTCAGAGGAAGCCAGGAGGACTTTGTTTCAAACAGGGAAAACAGGCTGGCGTATGCATTCCTGAGCCTGACGGAGATAGTCACGGGCAATGTTGTTCCCATAGATGAGGCCCGTCTTGAGGCAGCACCCGATATGCTTGAGTATCTTAGGGATGTGGAAAATGTCTATGCCTGCCGCTTTGATCTTGAATACAAATGGTACAGGAAGGATATAGGCCCCTTTATCGGCTTTTACGGTGAGGACAGGCTGCCTGTCTTGATGCAGTACAGCCATTCCTGC
>CAMHMM010000009.1 GCA_946186215.1 uncultured Ruminococcus sp.
TTTTACAATAGGCATTCTACACAAATTTGCCCCATATTTCAATGCTTTTTACACTAAATTCGGGCAAATCCGATTTTGTTGCATTACAATTCGTCAATTTAAATTAATTTTTGTTACCATTTTGTAATTTTTGTCATTTTTCTATCGTTTCCGGTAACCATCGGTGTAATAATCCTTGAGTGATTTGACGATAGCGCTCGTTCCCAACTGCAAAGCATTTTCACTACCTTTATATATGCTCTTATATATATAATGTATATATTCGATTGAACCGTGACCTAACCCCTCCGCCTCGCTTCTCTCGGCACCTCCCCTTTCAGGGGCGGCAAGACATTATTAGCACGGTCACTCTTAAACCAGCGCTTTCATTATGGTTCCGAGCTACAAGAGCTCGTTTCCCTGCAAAAGAGAGTACGGGTAACAGCGGCGTTTCGCCGCCGGGAGGGTGTAAGCTCTGCCTGTCTTGCCTACCCTGAAAGGGGAGGGGGACCGCCGCCATCGGGCGGTGGTGGAGGGGTTCTGCTAAAGTTTAGAGCCACAAATTAAAGCTTTACTGCGAATAAACGAACGAGTGGATGTCAGCACTGCCGAACCGAGCCACAAATGAGCGTTCCCGCGCAAAAGAGAGTACGGGTAACAGCAGCGTTTCGCCGCCTTGCCGACCTTAGTGTAAAATGATAACAGGCATAAAAGTTCCGGGCTTCAAATGAACATTACCCACAAATGAAAGAGCGAGTAGCTGTCGGCCTTGCCGACCAAGTGGGGCGGGCTTTGCCTTAGTGTAAAACAAATAATAGCAGGCATAAAAGTTTCGGGCTTCAAATGAGCGTTACCCACAAATGAAAGAGCGAGTAGCTGTCGGCCTTGCCGACCCGCTTGACATTGCATATAAATAATGGTATAATCTGAGAGAAATCCACAAGGGAACGGGCAGCGGCTGATCGCCTGCCTTTTCCGTAACGATAAATTGAAAGGAACCTATCATGTCAGTATCAGAAAAGCTGCTCCGCAAATATGCGGAGCTCATAGTCCGCACGGGCGTGAATGTTCAGCCCGGCCAGATAGTGCAGCTCACCATATCGGTGGAGCAGCACGAGTTTGCCGCACTCGTTATCGAGGAATGCTACAAGGCAGGCGCAAAAAAGGTCAATGTGGACTGGACGAGCGATGTCCAGAGCCGCCTCAACTTCACCTATGCACAGCAGGATATGCTTTCCGCCGTTCTCCCGTGGGAAGAGGCCAAGATGAAGCAGATGACCGAGGATCTCCCCTGTCGCATCTTTATCGTGTCGGACGATCCCGACGCATTGAGCGGGATAGACCCGCAGAAGATCTCCGCCGTGATGCAGAGCAGATCGGCAGTGATGAAGCCCTACCGCAATGCCATCGAGGGCAGGCACCAGTGGGTAATCGCCGCTCACCCCTCGGAAAAATGGGCTAAGAAATGCTTCCCCGATGCACAGGATGCCGAGGGCAAGCTCTGGGAAGCAATTCTCAGAACTGTCCGCGTAACGGATGATAACGATCCCGTAGCCGAATGGAAGGCGCATACCGATTTTATCGAGGAAAAGGCTGCATGGCTCAATTCTCAGGCATTCACATCCCTTGAATACAAAAGCTCCAACGGCACCGATTTCACCGTGGAGCTTATACCCGGTGCAAGATGGGAAGGCGCAGGGATGAAAAATCCTCTCAACGATGCCTTCTACATCCCCAATATGCCCACCGAGGAGATATTCACATCTCCCTATGCGGGAAAATGCGAGGGCACACTCGTTGCCGTGAAGCCTCTTTCGTGGAACAGCCAGATAATCGACGGCTTTTCCATCACATTCAAAGACGGCAAGGCTGTGTCGTGCCGTGCCGAGCAGGGGCAGGAGCTTCTGGAAAAGATGATCAAAATGGATGAGTGTGCGTGTATGCTGGGCGAGGTAGCACTTGTACCCAAGGAGAGCCCCGTCAATCAGTGCGGCTTTCTCTTCTATGAAACGCTCTTTGATGAAAACGCCTGCTGCCATTGTGCACTGGGCATGGGCTTCAAGGAAGTGCTTCCCGGCGGTGATGATCTTACCGTTGAGCAGGCGCAGGAAAAGGGCATAAACGATTCCATAATCCATGTTGATTTTATGGTCGGCGCGGATGATCTCTCCATAGACGGCATGAAGCCCGACGGCACGAAAGTTCCCGTCTTCCGCAACGGTACATGGGCATCATGAATGATCAGACCACACAAAGCAAGAAAAAACTGCGGCTGAGCTCCGCGCAGATCGTCCCCATCAGCTTTCTCGGAGCGATACTTTTCGGCACGCTGCTTCTGCTGCTGCCATTTTCCACTGCGGCGGGCGAGACCACATCTCCGCTGACGGCGCTTTTCACCGCGACTACATCCGTATGCGTTACGGGACTTGTAGTGGTGGATACCTACGCCCACTGGTCGCTTTTCGGCAAGATAGTCATACTCCTGCTGATACAGCTCGGCGGTCTGGGGATAATCTCCGTGACATCGGTGCTGATGCTCATGGCGCACAAGAAATTCTCGCTGAGCATGACTGTAATGCTCCACGATTCATTTAATCTTGATTCCCTTTCGGGGCTGATGAAATTCCTCGTGCGCGTGTTCAGGGGGACATTCATCGTTGAGGGCATCGGTGCGCTGATGTATATGCCCTCGTTTATACCGCAGTTCGGCGTTGTGCGTGGGATATGGTACTCGGTGTTCACATCCATATCCGCATTCTGCAACGCGGGGATAGATATAATAGGCCCCGACAGCCTTATCGGGTATAACACTAACCTTCCCGTCATGTTCACCACGATGCTGATGATCGTAATGGGCGGCCTCGGCTACATCGTGTGGTTCGATGTTACCCACGGTGTAAAAGACGGGATCCGCAGGGGTTATTCCCCGCTCAGGATATGCAAAAAATTCAGCGAGCACACTAAGCTCGTGCTTATACTGACTGCGGTGCTGATATTCGGCGGCGCGGCGGTGGTATTCATCTTTGAATACACAAACCCCGACACTATCGGCGGTATGTCGGCAGGCGGAAAAATACTCAACAGCATATTCCAGTCGGTGACCTTCCGCACGGCGGGATTCGCGGCGATGCCCCAGCAGGCGCTCAGGGAAAGCACCTGTGCATTCGGCGATCTGCTGATGTTCATAGGCGGCTCGCCTGTGGGCACTGCGGGCGGTGTCAAGACCGTGACATTCTTCGCGGTGCTGCTAAATGCCGTATCGTACATCCGCGACCGCAACGAGACGGTTATCTTCGGCAGGCGCTTTTCTACCGAGGTGATACGCAAGGCTGCGGCAGTTGCAACGGTGAGCTTCATGGTATCGCTGTTCATGACCTTGCTGCTCATGACCTCTGACGGTGTATCACTGACGGACGGGCTCTTCGAGACGATAAGCGCTACCTGCACGGTGGGGCTTACAAGAGGGCTGACTCCGACGCTCTCCACGGCAGGCAGGATAATAATAATAATATCAATGTATCTGGGCAGGATAGGCCCCATCTCCATGGCACTGTTCTTCTCCGGCAAGGGCTCGGACAAAAACAAAGTAAGCTTTGCACAGGGCAGATTCATCGTTGGTTAGTCGGCAAGGCCGACAGCTACCCGCGCGTTAATTTGTGGGTAACGCTCAATTGCAGCCCGAAACTTTAGTTTTCCCCCCACTTACGCCCGAAGGCAGAGCCTGCACCCTCCCGTACTCTCTTTTGCAGGGTAACGATCATTTGTGGCTCGGTTCGGCAGTGCCGACATCCACTCGTTCTTTTATTTGCAGTAAAGCTTTAGTTTGCGGGTCGGAACTTTAGTTGAACCCCTCCACCACCGCCCGATGGCGGCGGTCCCCCTCCCCTTTCAGGGTAGGCAAGACAGGCAGAGCCTGCACCCTCCCGTACTCTCCTTTGCAGGGAAACGAGCTTTTGTGGCTCGGTTCGGCAGTGCCGACATCCACTCGTTCGTTTATTCGCAGTAAAGCTTTAATTTGCGGCTCGGAACTTTAGTCCCACCAAATTACGCCCAAAGGCGGCGGAGGGGTTCTCTCGGCTCAATATTGTACGCACGACGATTAAAAGCAGATAAACATGATCAGGAAAGGATCAATATGAAATCAGTAGTTGTTTTCGGCCTCGGCCAGTTCGGAAGGAGCCTTGCGCTCAGTCTCAGCAAGGCAGGGGCGGATGTTATGGCAGTGGATAAAAACGAAGAGGTAGTTGCCGCTGTTGCGCCCAGCGTGACCTATGCTGCGGCTGCCGATCTTTCAAACGCGGATGCCATATCCGGACTGGGCATAAACAACATGGATATCGCAGTTGTGGCGCTGGCCTCCAACCTTGCGGCCAGCATACTGTGCGTTGTCATATCAAAGGAGCTTGGCATACCCTATGTTATCGCCAAGGCATCCGGCGAACGCATGGGAGTAATACTCAAAAAGATCGGCGCAGACAGGATAATCTATCCCGAGTCGGAAATGGGTGAACGCACGGCGCGTGTGCTCATGTCCAACGACTTCCTTGAATATTTCGATATCGACGACAATCTCTGCATAGTTGAGATGAAGCCCCGCAAGGAATGGGTTGGCAAGAGCCTCAAGCAGCTCAATCTCCGCGAAAAGTACCGCATAAATGTGGCGGCGGTCAAGTCACACAATGAAATGCGCTCCTCTATCGATCCCAACAAGCCGCTGAAGGAAAACTCCGATCTTCTGATAGTCACCGAGCGCGAGAACCTGAAAAACCTCAGCAAGAATATGAAGTGACCAATAATACATCTGACAGACAGCGGGATGACATTATGGAAGGCTGCACCGGAAAGAGAAAGCTCATTTCAATAATACTCAAGCTTATCACCATAACAGCCGCGCTTGTCGGCACAGTGCTCAGTGCGGCGGCGGCAAGCAGCGCGTTCATGGGCGGCAAAACGGTGCTTATGTATTTTACCATCCAGTCAAACATCGGCATCGCGGCTGTATGTGCCGCAGGGTTTTTCCTGCTTCTCGGCGGGAAAAGGATACCCGCTTTCTGGTACACGGTAAAACTTGTAGGCTCGGTGGCTATAACGCTCACGGGGATAGTCTTCTGCTTTGTACTGGCTCCCACCATGGGCGATATGGCATGGAATGTGCCGAACGCCCTGACTCATGTGGTGGTGCCGCTGGCAGCTGTGGCCGATCTTTTCGTGACAGGGCGAAAGGGCACGATAAAAAAGCGCAGTGTCCTCTGGGTGACGCTTCCGCCAATATTATACGCTGTATATGCGGGTATCGGCTATATGAGCGGCTGGGATTTCGGCGACGGCCGCAGCTTTCCCTATTTCTTCCTTAACTGGGGAAGCCCTGCGGGAGCCTTCGGCTTCACGGACACACTGCCCTTTATGGGCTGCGCCTGGTGGATAATCGTGATACTTTTATTCCTGCTTGCGGTAGGCTTCGGCTACAGATTTATAATTGAAAAGATATCTTCCGAATAAAAACCCGGATGTATGCGCCTGCGTACATCCGGAATTTTATTAGAATAGTTTCATAACAAATGAGAGTACTGGTAACAGCGGGTTTTGCCCGCTGTTGACAATGTTCATGCTTGTGTGTATAATTATAGTGAAGCTGTATAAGCAATATGGCAGGAAATGACACGGGGTTATTTATGGGAATATTCAAACTGATCGGCGAGTTCTTCGGGAAACTTTTTTCAAATAGCAGCAGAAGAGAACCGGATTATTCTGCGTATTTGAACAAACCCGTGCAGGAAGCGGCTCCATCGTCAGCCGCACCATGTGACTACAAGAATGAAAGTGACCGTACTGCATATCTTAATACACTTATGCAGGAAATGACCAACTGTGAAAGCGAAATGTCTTCACTGACGGCACAGATCACGGGATATATCAATGTTGATGAATATGTACCATATAAGCAGAAATACAGCGTTATGGACGAGTGCGTGAACGCAGAGCTGTGGAAATCCCGCGGATTCGTGGATATTGAACGCAAACAGCTGTATGAAGCTTTGCGCCGTTTCAGAGTGTCAAAAAACCGCTTTACGGAATTTATTGATAATAACAATGCAAATGTTTTCAAGCTAAGAATAGATGAAATACGGCTTCTTATAGGAAAGGTCGAGGGGCGTGAGCTTGACGATCAGCAAATGAGCTGTATCGCCAAAGACATACACAGCCATCTTGTGCTTGCAGGTGCCGGTACCGGAAAGACCACTACAATAGTCGGCAAGGTCAAATATCTGCTCATGACGGGAAGATACAGCCCGCAGGATATTTTGATGATCTCATTTACAAATGCCGCTGTCAATGAGATGAGATCAAGGCTCATGAAAGAAACAAATGCAAATATATATGTAGCAACATTTCATAAGCTCGGATATGACATAATAAAACGAAGCGAACAGAAAGCTCCCGATGTTTTTTCCAAAAATCTCGGCGAATATGTGAGGGAAAAACTGACAGACTTTTCATCAGATGCCGCATATATGGAACTGATAAAGAATTACCTTGCTTATCACAGAGTAATTGCAAGATCAGAGCTTTTGTTTTCCACAGAGCGTGAATATGAAGAATATCTTGAATGTAATCCGCCTGTTACTATTCTTGAAGAACCCGTCAAAAGCTACGGAGAGATGGAGATAGCCAATTTCCTTACACTTCACGGAATAAAATACGAATATGAGACTGAGTATAAGTTTGATACCCAAACCGCAGAACACAGGCAATATCATCCTGACTTTTATCTTCCAGAGCATGATGTTTATATAGAATACTTCGGGATAGACAGGAACAACAAGCCGCCGGCCTATTTCAAAGCAGGGTATACAGAGGGCATCAGGTGGAAAAGAGAGCTTCACAAAGCAAACGGCACAAAAATGGTCGAATGCTATGCATATGAAGAAATGGAAGGTATCTTGCCTGATAAACTTCGGGAGCGTCTCAAAACACTTGGGATACCGCTTGTCGAAGTCTCCTTTGAGGAGATAATAGAAAAGCTCGGTGAAACCAAAAACAGTGTGCTATCACCTGTGGCAGAAGTCATAGCGAAGATCATTGCATTGGCCAAAAACAGGCGCTTGAGCGCACAGGAGCTTTCTGAAATGTGCAGCGCACGAATGCCCGCACAGGCAACACTGGTCGGTCTTATAACGCCGATAATGGAAAGCTATGAACGCTATCTGCATGAGCACAGTCAGATAGATTTCACAGATATGGTGAACAGAGCTGTCGATTTCACAAGGTCAAACGCCTTTGAGCATAAATTCAAATGTGTCATCATTGACGAATATCAGGATATCACCGCTTCTCAGTATATGCTTATGAAAGCACTTCGTGATCAGCATGATTATGAGCTTTTCTGTGTCGGTGATGACTGGCAGAGCATATACCGCTTTGCGGGAAGTGATATCGGATATATTCTGAATTTTAAACACTACTGGGAAAAAGCCGAGATCAGCAGGATAGAAACTACATATCGCTTTTCACAGCGCCTTATAGACATATCGGGCGATTTTATCATGGAAAATCCGTCGCAGTACCGCAAATCTATACGCTCAGGAAACGATACGGAAAAATATGTTATCGGGCGTGTCAACGGATATACCTGCAATTACGCCATGCAGTTCATGATAAATAAGCTTGTCGAGCTGCCCCGTGAATCTTCCGTGTTTTTAATAGGCCGCTATGGATTTGATGCCGATAAACTGAAAGATATCCCGAGTGTATCACTGAAATACGATAATAAAACGAGCGTTCTCAGGGTATATGTATCAGAGCGGCCTGATCTTGACATCGCTTTTTATACAGCACACAGATCAAAAGGCCTGCAGGCGGATCATGTATTCATAATCAATAACAGGAAAACTCATATGGGCTTTCCGAGCAAGGTGCAAAACCCTCCGCTTGTAAATATGCTTCTTGAAAATGCCGAGGAATTTCAGGATGCAGAGGAAAGACGGCTTTATTATGTTGCCCTTACAAGAGCAAGAAAAAGGGTGTACCTTGTTACAGAGGAAAATAATATTTCGTCCTTTGCCGCAGAGCTTATCAGAAAATATGGCGCAGAGATGAAAAAGGCGGACTGGCTCTGTCCGCTGTGCGGCGGCACATTAAGACGGATAAAAGGACAATACGGTGAATTTTACGGATGTTCAAATTATCGTGTGACAGGGTGCAGCTATAAACGAAAAATATATAGCGAAAAGCCCGCTGCTGACATTTGAACAAAATGCTGTCTGCAATTTACACTGCGGGCAGCATTTTAACATATTCTCGGGCAACAACGGGCTTTGCCTGAGTGTAAAATAATAGTGGGGCATAAAGCTCCGAGCCATAAATAAGCGTTCTCCTGCAAAATAGCGCACGGGTAACAGCGGCGTTTCGCCGCCGGGTAACAGCGGGCTTGGCCCGCAATGTTACTTTAGTCATATAAAAGTTGTTGCTTTTTTCACTACCGCCGGACTGCGGGATGGTGTATAATGATCACAATGAAACTAAGAGATGCACCGATATGGTGCGGATGAATGCTCCGGCAGTAAAAAGGAGAACCGATATGGAAGAGCTTATACTTAAAACTACCGATCTTACAAAGAAATACAACGGCAAAACAGTTGTGGATAATCTTCATCTGGAGATAAGACGCGGAGAGGTGTTCGGGCTTCTGGGCCCCAACGGTGCGGGAAAAAGCACCACCATGAATATGATCTGCTCCATCATCAGCCCCACAGCAGGCTCAGTCGAGCTTTTCGGGAAGGATGCGGTCAAAAACCGCAAGGAGGTCATCCGCAGGATAGGCTATATCCCGCAGGAGCTGGCTATCCACGGCGACCTCAAGGCATGGGAGAATGCAGAGCTTTTCATCTCCCTCTACGGAATAAAGGGCGATGCCCTCAAAAAAGCGGTCAACGGTTCCCTTGAATATGTAGGACTGCTCGACAGACGGAACGATTTCGCAAAGACATTTTCGGGTGGTATGAAGAGAAGGCTCAACATTGCCTGCGCTATCGGCCACGATCCCGAGCTTCTGATATTCGACGAGCCCACCGTCGGCATTGATCCTCAGTCGAGGAACTTTATCCTCGAAAAGATAAAGGAATCAAACGCAAAGGGTGCAACGGTCATCTACACCAGCCACTATATGGAGGAGGTCGAGGCCATCTGCACACGGATCGCCATTATGGACAGCGGCAAGGTAATAGCCTGCGGAACAAGCGAAGAGCTCAAAAAGATGGTAAGCAGCAGCGGGGATATCACCCTTGAAGAGGTGTTCCTCACCCTGACGGGCAAAAAGCTGCGCGACACGGCCGAATGAGGTGATCGTATGAATATACTTTATCTGATAAAGAACAACTGCAAGCTGATGTTCCGCAACAAGCTGGCAGTAGCGGTACTGCTTATCGCGCCGATACTCACGATAGCGCTTCTTTCCAGCGCGTTCAAGTCACTGCTGAGCTCATACGAAGCACCCGATGAATTTACCGTGGGCTACAGGGACACCGACAGCGCCTTTTCCGAAAGCATGGACGACATAAAGGAAGCAGGAAAGGAAGCGGGCATCATCCTGAAGGAATACCCGGACGGCGAGCCCGAGGAGCTTATCAAAAACAACAACCTTTCCGCCTTTGCAGTTCTTTCAAAAAACGAATATACGGTATACAAAAGTGCGGACTTCAAGACCGAGGGCACCATCACCGAATATTTCTTTGAAAGAGTGATGAACGAGGGCATGAACGCCGCTCTGGGAATGATGACACAGGGAAAGGAAATGAAGTCCGCTCTTCCCGAAACAAAGATAGATTTCATGCCCGCAATTGACTCCACCGATTACTACGGCATCATCTATATACTCTACTTCTCATGCTGCGGAATGATCGCCGCAACGGGCATCCTCAGCAGCGAAAAGAAAAACGGCATCGAGAAAAGATATCAGGTATGCACGGTCTCCTCCGTGGGGCTGTATCTTTCAAGACTGCTGCCCACTGTCGGCGTTGTTACCGCAGCAGCAGGCGTTGTAACGATCGTATCGGGCTTCATGTACAATATCCACTGGGGCACACCGCTCCTTTCCGCAATGCTGATCATACTTATGATAATCGCCTGCGCATCCTTCGGATATATGCTTTACAGCCTGTTCCCCACTCTGGGGCTCACCGTGACGGGGCTTTTCATAGCTGTCTGGGTTGCGGGCTTCCTGGGCGGCAGCTTTGAGACCTATATGTATTCGAGCCTGCCCGAGAGCGTTAAGAACATATCGCCCATCTACCATGCGAACCGCGCACTCGTCGAGCTTTCCGCAATGGGACACAGCGACTATGTAAAAAGCTCGTGTGTATTCTCTCTGGCACTCATCGCAATATGCTCTGCAGCAGCAATAGCTGCGGATATGTTAAGAAAGAAGGGTAAAGCATGATCTCGATCATAAAGACTACCATAAAGCTTCTTCTGCGCAACAAGGGATTCCTGTTCTTTATGCTGATAACGCCGATAATCTCCACCGTTATACTCGGTCTCAAATTTGATGCCGATCTTTATCAGGACAAAACAGGCGAGGAGATAATCGAGCTTGATAATATAAACAGTCCCGCAGTATATAACGGCGACAACTACTCCTACATCGTCAAGGTATATGACGGAGCAGAAACGGAGCTTTCGGAATATGTGCTGAGCAGCCTTGCCGAAAACGGTATATTTTCCGTATGCCGTGCGGATGCAACGGGTGCCGGCTACGACGAGATAACCGCGCAGGCTGACAAGGACGGCTTCAACGACCGCTGCGGAATCATCATGTACCTCAAAAGCGACTTTGACGATGCGGTAATGAATGACAGACTGGACGATGCACTGGAGCTTTTCATCTCCTCGGATGATGAACGCAGGGAAATATTTGAGACCGAGCTTGAAGACAAGCTTTCAAAGATATATCTTACAGCAGGCCTGTGTGAGCAGGACAGTGCAAAGACACTGGAAATGCTCAACACCTTCTCCGAAAAGCTCCCCGAAAAGAAAGTAAACGAGCTCGCAAGCAGCGAAGGTATAACTCTCAACGCACAGCAGACAAACAGCAGCGTTCAGATAGGCTACGCCTTTGCGATAATCACACTCGGCTTCATGTTCGGCGGCGTGTTTGCAGCTCATACGGTCATCATCGAGGAAAACAACAAGGTATTTACCCGCTTCAAGCTCACAGGAAAAAGCACGGCTGTGTATTTCACTGCAAAATTCATAACCGTAGTGCTTATGAGCATTCTGCAGACAGGTATCCTTGCGGTATGCCTGATGTTTGTAAAGGGACTTGATCTCGGTATGCCCGAACCTGTGTTCCTGCTGATAATTTTCCTGCTTGGACTGGTCATCGGAACATTTGCTATGTTGACAGGCATCCTTTTTGGTGATATAATGAGTTCAGTATATGCTGCGTTTGCTATATGGAGCATATCTGCAATGCTGGGCGGACTGCTCTTTCCCATCGACGATTCCGCAAAGGTGCTCAAGGCAATATCCTACCTGATGCCCCAGAGATGGTTCATGGATTCTGCGGAAAGGTTCCTTGCAGGGATCTCGGGAGCGTACCCGATGCTGCTTTGCGTAACTGCGGCTTACCTGATAATAATAATCGGCATCGGCAGCGTGGGGCTTAAAATGAAGAAGCAGCCTGCATGACCTCAGACCACAACGGGAATATGATATGCACGAGAATTTCAGAAAAAATTATTTTATCGCGGTGCGGATAGCACTGATGCTGATAATTGTGATATATACGATATTTTCCTGCTCACTGCTGACAGGAGCATCCGTAAGGGTGCTCCTGCTGTTGGCGTTTTATATGGGTGTAATGTCCTTCAAGGAGCTTGCGGGCAAGCGCACAAGAATAATATTATCGGCAGCCGCAGGGGTATTGTCCTGCCTTATATACTCGGTGTTCGGGAGCGGAACCCTGCTTTTAGGCGTGCTTGCGGGGTATGAGGTCATAACCTGCATAAAGCCAAAGCCCCCGTGGTACTTTGCGCCCGTCCTGCTGCCGCTCATCAAGGCTCTTTCCACTATGGACGGGAACATAAACAGCTGCCTTGCGATATCGCTTATGTTAAGCCTTATCTATATCCAGAATGACCATGTGGCGGAGTATTATTCCGCCCGCACAAAGGAAAACGACATCACCGAGCAGACTCTGAAGCATGATATCGACCGGAAAGAGCACGAAATGAAGACAAGGCTCGAAAAAAGCCTGCTCATGGCCGAAAATCAGGTGCTCGAGGAACGCGCACAGCTTTCCCAGACGCTCCACGACAAGCTCGGGCACAATATAAACGGCTCGGTATATCAGCTCGAGGCCGTAAAGGTGCTGATGGAAAAGGATCCCGAAAGGGCAAGGGGCATGATACAGGCGGTCATAGACCAGCTCAGGACGGGCATGGACGAGATACGGGCGATCCTTCGCAAAAAGCGCCCCGAAAAGCACCGCCTTGCGCTTTCACAGCTTGAAAGGCTTTGCGCGGACTGCTGCGAAAAAGGGATAGATGCACAGCTTATCACAGAGGGCGAGCTGTCCTCCGTGCCGGAGAAATATCTGGAGATAATCCTTGACAACTGCTTCGAGGCTGTGACCAACTCGATGAAATACTCAAAATGCACAAGGATAACAATAAATATCCATGTGATGAATAAAATGGTGCGATGCAGCGTGGCCGACAACGGAAAGGGCTGCTCGTGCTTTGCCGACGGGATGGGTATCTCGGGTATGCGCCGCAGGATAAGAGAGGTAAGCGGCATACTGGAGATAGATCCCGAAATGGGCTTTACCGTCAATATGCTTCTGCCGCTGGATAACGCACAGGGTCAGGCGGGGTGATAATATGGACAGAATAAGAGTTATAATAGCCGACGACAGTGATTTTGTCAGGGACGGGATGAAGATAATCCTCGATGTGGACGATGATTTTGAGGTCATCGGCTGTGCATCCAACGGAAAGGAAGCCTGCGAGCTTGCCGAAAAGGATCCGCCGGATGTCTTTCTTATGGATATACAGATGCCGGTCATGGACGGCATCGAAGCGACAAAATACATCACAGAGCATGATCTTGGCAAGGTGCTCATACTCACCACCTTTGACGAGGATGACCTTGTACAGGCAGCGCTCAGAAACGGCGCAAAGGGCTACCTTATCAAAAACCACACCCCCGACCATTTAAAGCAGATGATAAGGTCTGTCTGCTGCGGCACAGGCGTGATGGAAAGCAGCATACTTGAAAATCTCGCACGGGGCGCGGATGCCGCACCTGCGGGCTTCGATGAAAACGGCTTTACCGCCCGCGAGCTCGAGATAATAAAGGCAGTGGCAGAGGGGCTTTCCAACGAGGAGATAGCAAAGCGTTTTTACCTCACCACAGGCACGGTGAAAAACTATATCACCAATATTCTTTCCAAAACAGGACTTTCCCACAGGACAGCCCTTGCGGTGTATTATCTGACAGGCAAAAAGCCCGAATAGGTGACGGCATGAAAATTATCATAATAAACGGTTCTCCCAGAAAAAAGGGAGCGACTGCAAAGATACTGCACGGCATAGAGGCACAGCTTTCCGCAAAGCCGGATACGGATATCGAATATATCGACATATCTGCACTTTCCGTAAAGCCCTGCACAGGCTGTATGTCCTGCTACAAAACGGGGAAGTGCTTTATTGATGATGAAGCAGAGGCGCTCTCGCTTCGTATCGCAGAGGCCGACGGGCTCATCATCGGCAGCCCCACCTACGCCAGCAACATCTCAGGACAGTTAAAGCAGTTCATCGACAGAGGGCATTTCGTGATAGAGCAGCTTCTGTACGGCAAATATGCGGTGAGCGTGGTCACAGGTGTCAATTACGGCAACAGGGATGCCGCAAAAATACTGGGCGACCTGCTGCGCTTTTCGGGTGCGCTCATGAGCGGAAGCATCGTCTGCAATGTGCCGTTTAATACAAACCCCTGCGATGATAAAATGAATACACGGATAAAAAATACCGCTGAGCGCCTTTATGAAGATATCGCAGGAAAAAGAAAGCACCCGCTCCAAAGTGCATTTCACGGGATGATATTTTCCGCAGGCATACGGCCGTTTGTAAAAAAACAGGGTGAGGCCTATCGGGGCGTTACGGAAAAATGGAGCAGAATGGGGATAAAGGTCTGATATTATCAGCCTTATCACGAAAACAGGGAGCATTTATGGACAAGGAAGAGCTTGCAGAGAAGCTGGCGGCAGAGCTGGGTTTTGAATTTGACAGCATCTCAAAGGCGTATATAATAAAACTTCTGGAAAAGGAGCTGAACGAATATAAATACGGCGAAAGCGCAGAATATATCAGGCTTTTGTGCGGATATCTTTTCTGCCTTGGCGACAGGTCTGATATCCCGCTGATAAAAAAGGCAAAATATGATCTGAATATGGATGTAGGCTGCATGATCGACGGAGAATGGCTGCAAAGCCTTGAAAACGGCGGCAAAGAGGATGCGGCAAACGGTATCCGTTCAAGAGAAGAGATCATCGCGGACTTTGTGCGCTATTACGGAAATGCCGGATAAATTGCAGGAGAAAGCATATGCAAAACGATAAGCTTCCATGGGACTGGAATATGGCCAAAAGCGACAGGATATGGCATGACCCCTGCGAGGAAAGCTATTACTACGCTAATAAATGAAAAAATGAGGGGCGAAGAAGCGTGCTCGATCTGGGCTGCGGTCTCGGAAGACACGCGCTGCTGTTTGCAAGACAGGGCTTTAAGACCACCGCGATAGATATATCTCCCGATGCAACGAATCATCTCAGAAATGCCTGCAGGGAAAGCGGAACCGATATCCTTGTGAAAACAGGAGATATGAATGCCCTTCCCTTTGGCACCGATGCCTTCGACTGCCTGTTCGCCATGCACTCTGCGGGGCACTGCGATACACAGGGCATGAAAAGGATAATCGGAGAGATAAAGCGGGTGCTCAAGCCCGACGGCGCTGTATTCATGACGCTTTGCTCAAAAGAGACCTATACATTCAATGTGCCCGGTCTGCCTCATCCCGATGAGAACACCGTAATAAAAACGGACGGTCCCGAGCAGGGAGTGCCGCATTTCTTTGCCGATCCTGAGCTGATAGAGGAGCTGTTCGCTGATTTTGAGCTGATAAAGGTGCGCCATATCGACGACTGCTATTATGACGGGACATGGAAAAACCAGAAGCATTACTTCATAGAAGCGGCCGTGAAAAAAGAGGCGCACAGATACGATTTTTCGGATATCATCGGCCGTAAGGTGCAGTGTACCGTTGACAGACCTCTCGGAACTGCTCACCCACGCTTTCCCTCTCTGATATACCCGATAAATTACGGCTATGTTGACGATGTGACCGGCGGTGACGGAGCAGAGCAGGATGTGTATATCTTAGGAACAGACGAGCCGCTTCATACATTCAGCGGGGTAGTCGAAGCCGTTTACCACAGGCACAATGATGTGGAAGACAAGTGGATAGTTGTGCCCGACGATATGCATGGCAGATTTTCTGAAGAATATATACTCGAAAAAATAGCGTTTCAGGAAAGGTTCTTTGACGGACAGCTTTATATGAGCTGACTTAAGCCTTCCCCAAAAAGCCAAACGCAGTACAAAGGAGACTGATAGCATGAAGCTTCTCGTAGTCGATGCACAAAAGCTTATCACAAATGACAGGCTTTACAGATTTAATGAATTTACTGCCAACATACAAATGCTGATATCCGCTGCAAGAGAAACGGGTACGGAGGTCATATATATCCGCCATGATGACGGCGCAGGAAAGCCTCTTTCAAAAGGAAACGCGGGCTATGATGTATACGAAGGCTTTGCCCCGCTTGATAATGAGAAAATATTCGATAAATCCGTAAACAGCCCCTTCAGGGAAAGCGGCCTGCTCGGATATCTCAGGGAACAGGGCGAGCACACGCTGATCGTGACAGGTCTCCAGACGGATTACTGCATAGATGCCACGGTGAAGTGCGGCTTTGAACATGGATTTGAAATGATCGTCCCCGCATACGCAAATTCCACCGTCGATAATGAGTACATGACCGCAGAGCAGACCTACCGCTATTACAACGAATTTATGTGGAACAGGCGCTACGCCCGCTGCATCAGCACAGAGGAAACGCTTTCCATGATGCGTAAAACGACAGGCCAATAACAACAAACCGAGCCTCTCCCGCAATCGGGAGAGGCTCGTCCGCTTTTTATCTGTGGGTATCAGTTGCTGCAGGGCATACGGGTGTCACCATATGCAGTGTCGCTCCAGTCACTGTAGTATCTCTTGCCGTTGATCTCATAATAAGCGCGTATCTTAACGGCAAACTCATAATCCTGCGGTGCTACTATTGTGAATATCGGGAATCCGTCATCATCGAATTCATTTGCATCAACTACCTCGGAACTGTTCCAGGTCTTTGCGCCGACTTCTCTGCGGCTCACACCAGCCTCATATCCATTGGCAATACCGCGCACGCCTTCAACATCGTTGAATGCGAATGTGAGCTTTACGCCGTCATAGCCCTGATACGACTTGCTGACGGTATTAATAAACGGGCGCTGCAGTCTGACAGCTTCCTGTGCTATTACAGGGCTTGAATTTAAAGTAGTGGCTGCGCTTACCGGTACTACGCACGGAGCGATAGTCATAGCTGTGAGTGCTGCGAGTGTTGCAATTGCAATATTTCTTGTTTTCATAATTTTTTCTCCTTATTTATCACATTGGTTTATTGTTAAATGGTTTAATGATTTCTGCGCTTTTATCGCGCTGATTTACTTCATGAGCCTTAAAAGATCTTCCATCTGTGTTTTCGTGTCATCACAGATCCTGCGATACTGATCGGGACGCTCCGGAATTTCATCTATCAGCTTCCTCATCCTTTCAAACTCATCTGAACTGATATTACCGCCGCTTACCTTGTCAAGCTCATCGGCAGTAAACTTTGTTTCATCTGCCATTATCATAGCTCCTTTCTGAGAACCATCCGAAAACCCGCCTGATTGTGTGCGTTTTTTCGTTTCTGTATATTTAACCGAAGCACCTGAAAAAAAGGACAAGTTTTTCTGAAATTTTATTTTTAAAAAAGAAAAATCAGCGCGGTACACATACACACGCTGATCTTAAATGCGTTGAATTTACTGTCAAAGCTTTTTTATTGTATCTTCCGGCAGCTGCAGACATATATCCTTCCGTTTCCGTGATAAGTTCCGAGAGCTCGGTCCGTCTGCGCGCAAAGTCTGCTCCTGTCCGTTCGGATGAATACCATTTCACCCAGTCTTCAAAATACATCTTTATATCTGTTATCAGCATATGCGACAGATCGATGAGATCCACATCATATATGTTTTTCAGTGTGTATTCATCTTCATCATCATCGCATATTATGATATGCGTATGCCTGCCGTATGAGGTCAGGATGCACTGCTCCCCTTCCTCTTCAAGAAAGAACGAAGCGGGGATATTGTATTTCAGCGCATTTTTGCAGGATATCAGCCAGTCAAAGGGTATGTCTGTCAGATAGCTGACATCTGCGCGAAAATCACCCAGCGAAAAAACAGGCCAGCCTGTCTCGGGCTTTGAAAGCATTTATACCGCCTCCCTTTTGCAATACTGCAGAAAGCAGGAGCTCCTGCCTGTTTATGATATAAAAAATCTGTTCCCCCGCACAGGGGCGGAAGAACAGATACCACGGTTATTTTAAACCGCTGTTTTTCTTGAACACTATGAGCAGCACTATAACGATCACTGCAAGAAAGGCCACGATACATATCACGACAGCCGTCATAAAGCTGGCTTCGATATTGCCGTTTTTGGGTGTCTCGGCGACTGTGGTGACTGTCGTTTCCGCAGGCTGTGCCGCTGTGGTGGTGATCTGAGCGACAGTGGTCGTTTCCCCAGTGGTCACGGCCTCGGTGGTGGTTTCGGTCAATGTTTCGGCAGTTGTCTCCCCGGTCGTCTCCTCTGCTTCGGTCTCATCCTCAGAGCCCTGTATGTTGGTAAATTTTAGGCTCGTGACCGTGACCGTCGGCGAATTATGGCCGCCCAGCCTGTCGCCGATGCATATACAGAAAACTGATCTGAAATCATCTGTGCCGTAGCCCGAAACGATATCCTTATATCGGAATTTCGCGTGTGTCTCGTCATATTCATAGGGCTGTATCTGGTTCCAGCCGCGGATTACATCAGCGGGGAGCTTTCCGTTGACCTCCCATGTCTGCCAGATAAGCTCTACGGGGGACTGGTCGAATCTCTTGGGTATCTCCGACAGCTCATATTCCACCCACACCTCGGAATCCGCAGTCAGGAGCATGGGATCGAAATTGCCCGATGTGTCCTCGGGTGTGTTGGCATAGGGCGTATATATCTTTACCGACTGCCCCCAGTTGTTGGATGGAATGGCATCGGATACATCCGCCTCATAATCCAGCGCAAAAGCCGTCACAGACATGAAAGCGGATAACAGTACCGCTCCCGCAAGGGATATAATTTTTTTCACTTTCATTATTTTACTAATTCACTCCCGGCAGCAGGCTGCATTAAAAATCACTGTTGCCTGTCCGCATATGCAAGCATTAGTCGGCAGTCCGGATGTCCAATGTCTCTTTCTGCCGTTTTGTCAGGATGATCGTCCGATCTTACTTTCTGAGCAGATAATAAAGCACTGCCTTTTCTGCGTGCCGCCTGTTCTCTGCCTCATCGAGAATGGTCTCCATATGCTTATGCTCCACACTCTCGGATATCTCAAACCCTGCATGGATG
>CAMHMM010000010.1 GCA_946186215.1 uncultured Ruminococcus sp.
GTGGCCAAGGAATATATCGGCAAACGACGGCTGGGAAAGGTAGCGGAATTTGATATGCACCATCCGCCACAGCGCTCCTGCGCCCTCGAGCTCTGCCACCTCGATCAGATCCTTGGGGATATTGTTCAGGGCGGAGAGGAAGAGTATCATATTGTAGCCCAGATTTTTCCAGAGAAACAGCAGGACTATGACTACAAGGCATTTTGGGGATTTGAACCAGTCTACCGCCGTCCATGGCTCTATCAGCGCTTTTTCTCCTATATAGAGCCCGTGTGAGATGAGCTTTGACAGCACCTCGTTGGCGGGCCCCTTGTGGTCGAACACGACCTGCCATATCAGCACTATGGACGCTACGGGCACCATCATAGGCGATATGAAGAATGTTCTGAACACGCTCTTCCCGGGTATTTTTGAATTGAGCATCGAGGCCAGCAGCAGGGAAAGTATCACCGCTGAGGGCACGGATGTAAGGGAAAGGGTGAGGGTGTTCTTGGCGGCCTGCAGAAAGGCCTTGTTGGAAAACAGGTTGGTATAGTTTGTAATGCCCACGAAGGCTTTGTTTATGGGATTATCCAGAAATGAGTAGTATATGACTATCAGAAAAGGCACGACGAAAAAGACCATGACACCGGCCAGACTGGGCAGCATGAGCAGCTTTGCAAAGGGGGTGTTAGGGTCTGTTATGTCTTTTTTATGCTTTCTGGCCTTGCCGCTTTTGCGAAGCTCCTGCAGATGCTCCTCATAAAGCTCCTCGGCTGTTTTCTTTACCTTTGCGGGTGCCTCTTTTGCGGGCTCCTCGGCCGGGGCGGCCTGCTGCACCGCAGAAGCAACATCTGTTTTATCTTTCATATATCTGTATGAACGCACTCCTTTTCAGGTGCGGTGGTCTGTTATCGGTCGAAAATGGGGACAGTATACCGTCCCCTGTCTTGCATATCCTGCTTTTATAGTATAACACATGGGGGAGAAAAATCAACAATATTTGAAAAAATGTAACCAAATTTGGCACATTGACGGTATATGCGGTTAATTTTGCGGGGATAGTGTAGATATTTGCAGATAGGTCGGCAAGGCCGACAGCTGCCCGGCAGGCAGAGCCTGCACCCTCCCGGCTGTGAAACGCCGCTGTTACCCGTGCGCTATTTTGCAGGGGAACGCTTATCTGCGGCTCAGAGCTTTAATATACCCCCACCAACGCAAGAGGGCGAGGCTTTTCTGTCGGACAAACTAATATGAGAGTTTGACGAATATGAGAGCAGGTGATTGACCAAATGGCAGGGCGAGACAAATAAAACAGAAAGCAGTCATACATCGGCGACCGTCCCCACAGAACCTTTCTGAACGAATGTAGAATTTAATGTGCAGATATTTCTGAGTGGGTTATAAACGGTGTCCAAATGCGAAGCAAAACAACATTGGAGTGGGGAAAAGGGGATACAAAGGGGAGAAACGAAGAGAGACGGCGCACAGATAAAATCGTCATAGCAAATTAATACTCCGTCCCTTTGGTGTTTCATCCCCTTTGACTCGCTGCAAATCAGCCGTTTCGGACAACAGGCTACCGTTAGGCGGGTAAAACCCGCTGTTACTCGTACTTTCGTTTGTGAATAGCATTCCTCTGAGGCTCGGAGCTTTTATGCCTGCTATTTATTTTACTTTAATCTTAGGCGGGGCGAATTATACTGATAATAAAGTACGGTCACATTTCGGTCTTGCGACTATTTTGACAAACTTAGTGTAAATAATAGTGGGTATAAAAGCTCCGAGCCACAAATGAGCGCTTTTTTTACAAAAGTGAGTACGGGAGGGTGCAGGCTCTGCCTGCTTTGCTGCCCCTGAAAGGAGAGGTGCCGAGCATAGCGAGGCGGAGGGGTGTTCACGCTCAATACGACGGTAACAGTTTTACTTTTTTTAGTTTCGAGCCGCAAATGAACGGTTTCACACAAAATAGCGAACGAGTAGCTGTCGGCCTTGCCGACCAATTTGACAAAATAATACTTGAAATATTCGTGAGGATGGTGTATAATAGATATAAGCTTCCCTGTGAAGCGGTACATTCTATATTAATGAAAGGATGTTTTTCCAATGGCAGGTTTAAACAAGGTTTCCGTTGACGATATTTCCGTAAAGGGCAAGAAGGTGCTCGTAAGAGTAGATTTCAATGTGCCCCTCAAGGACGGCGTTATCACCAATGACAATCGTATACAGGCTGCTCTTCCCACAATAAAGAAGCTCATAGGCGACGGCGGCAAGGTAGTTCTCTGCTCTCATCTGGGCAAGCCCAAGAACGGCCCCGAGGCTAAGTTCTCCCTCAAGCCCGCAGCAGACAGGCTCGCTGAGCTCCTCCCCGGCACAAAGGTAACATTTGCTGCTGACGATGAGGTAGTAGGCGCAAACGCAAAGGCAGCTGTAAGCGCAATGGCAGACGGCGATATCGTTGTTCTGGAGAATACCCGTTTCAGAGGCACTGATGAGACCAAGAACGGCGAGAACCTTTCCAAGGAGCTGGCTGATCTGGTAGACGGTCAGGTATTCGTTATGGATGCATTCGGCTCTGCTCACAGAGCTCACGCTTCCACAGCTGGCGTAACAAAGTTCGTCAAGGAGACCGCAGTAGGTTATCTGATGCAGAAGGAGATCAAGTACCTCGGCAATGCTGTTGAGGATCCCGTTCGTCCCTTCGTTGCTATCCTCGGCGGCGCAAAGGTAGCAGACAAGCTCTCTGTTATCTCCAACCTCCTCGAGAAGTGCGACACACTTATCATCGGCGGCGGTATGGCTTATACATTCATCAAGGCACAGGGCGGCTCTGTTGGTATGTCCCTCGTTGATGATGAAAAGCTCGACTACTGCAAGGAGATGCTCGCAAAGGCTGACAAGCTGGGCAAGAAGATCCTTCTTCCCGTTGACACCGCTGTTGCAGCTTCCTTCCCCGAGCCTATCGATGCTCCCATAGCTATCGAGAACTTCAAGTCCGGCGAGATCCCCGCAGACAAGATGGGACTCGATATCGGCACAGAGACTCAGAAGCTCTTTGCTGAGGCTGTTAAGTCCGCTAAGACCGTTGTATGGAACGGCCCCATGGGCGTATTTGAGAACCCTGTTCTTGCAGCCGGCACTATCGCAGTTGCAAAGTCCCTTGCTGAGACCGATGCTACCACAGTTATCGGCGGCGGCGACTCCGCAGCAGCTGTTATCCAGCTCGGCTTTGCAGACAAGATGACACATATCTCCACAGGCGGCGGCGCTTCCCTTGAATACCTCGAGGGCAAGGTTCTCCCCGGCGTTGATGTGATCGCAGACAAGTAATCCGAAAAAACACCGGAACAAAGGCTGTATTCATCCGCTGCGGCGGCTCAGGAGCTGTTGCGGCGGATGAAAACGGTGCTGATACAGTTGCTTTTATGAGCCACTGTATGAGCACCGCAGAGAAAGGACTGAATATAGTGCTGCTGAAAAATCTGAAGATCGACGAAAGCACAGACTGTGACTTTTCCAATTCAATTATAAGAGACTGCAAATTCGGAGCTGTTTCGGTAGTGGGCTGCGATGTCCCCGAAATGACGCTTTCCGACACGAGCGTTATCTCCGCTCAGATAGATGATTCCATGCTGGATAATGCCACGGTGTCAAACAGCAGCATGGCAGGCTCCGAATTCAACAATGTTTCCCTTTCCAATATCCGCATACACGGCGGGGATATGAAAAGCGGAAGGGCGGAAAACTCCGATATGAGCGGGCTGCGTCTGAACGGCTGCGACCTTTCGGGCACGGTCATAGAAAACTGCTGTCTTGACAATATCCATATCCGTTCCTCGCATCTTTCGGGGATGACCATAGACGGCGTTCCTCTCACCGCCCTTATTGAAAAGTACTATTCATGATCATGGAGCAGAAAATGGACGATTATATTGCGGCACACGATGAAATGATACAGGATCTCAGAGGGCAGATGCCGGATCTTGAAAAGCTCTACGATCTTGCAGAGCTGTACACGGTGTTCGGCGATACCACAAGGATCAGGATATTGTATGTGCTGCTCAATGCGGAGCTTTGCGTAAATGACATGGCACAGCTTCTGGGGCTTAGTCAGACGGCGGTATCACATCAGCTCAGAGTGCTCAAAAATAAAAAGCTGGTCAAATTCCGCAAGGAGGGCAAGGTAGTCTTCTACTCCATTGCGGATGATCATGTCCGCAGGATAATCGAGATCGGCATGGAGCATGTTGAAGAATAGCAGGCAGGCGGCGAAACGCCGCTGTTGCCCGTATGCTCATTTGTGGGTTAACTTTCAACAGATGCTCGGTTCGGCAGTGCCGAAAGCCGCCCGTATGCTCTTTTGTGCGGAGCTGTTCATTTGGGGCTCGGAGCTTTAGTTTAACCCCACCACCACCGCCTGAAGGCGGCGGTCCCCCTCCCCTTTCAGGGGAGGCAAGACAGTATGCGTGTTAACCAAATGCAGTGCCGAATGTTTTTCTTCTGCCCTTCGGCGGGGAAGATATATGGAAAAGAGCAACTGCCATGAAGGAGTATGACGATGAGCATTGATGAGCCGCAGCGCACAGGACGGACAGACAGCAGCGGGGATGCACTGCGGTTTTGCAGCATTGACGATGATGATGCGCTTCGTGCGGCACTGCGGTTTTGCATAAGAGTATTTGATTCCTCTGCGGCACCCATGTTCCCGTCCGAGGGACGGCACACATTTCATGCCTTTGTTATGAGCGGCGTTATCGAACAGGCCGTTCACGAGGGCAGGGCGCAGATGTATGTCTGCTATGACGGGGATGCCGCTGCAGGCGTGCTTTGTATGCGCGACGGGAACCACATCTCACTGCTTTTCGTGGATGACAGCCACCGCAGGATGGGGATAGCCACACAGCTTCTCGGAATGGCGCTTGTCGGGCGGCAGGGAGAGATAACAGTGAACGCTGCCCCCACCGGATATGAGTTCTACCTGTCCCGAGGCTTTGAATTTACCGATACCGAGGAGCTCAGGGAAGGGCTTATCTTTACAAAAATGGTGCTCAGGTAAATGTTGAACAGGTGTCCTGCTTTGCCTGTCCTGCGTTTTTCCTTACATTCTGAATACGGCCTGATACAGGCTGTGCTTTATTCGGCACTCCCGTAACGGCAGTGCTCTGAAACGGAAGTGTCAATATGAAAAAAATGATATCCGTGCTGATACCCTGCTTCAATGAGGAGGACAATGTCATCCCCATAAGCGAAGCTGTAAGCGAGCAGCTTGCGGCCTTTGAGGACAGATATGACTGGGAGCTTGTTTTCATAGACAACGACTCAAAGGACTGCACAAGGGAGAAGCTTGAAAGCATCTGCGCGAAGGACAGCCGCATCAAGGCTATATTCAATGCAAAGAACTTCGGCCAGTTCAACTCCCCCTATTACGGGATGTGTCAGTGCAGCGGCGACTGCGTTATCACGATGGTGTGCGATTTTCAGGATCCCGTGGAGCTGATACCCAGATTTATCGAGGAATGGGAAAACGGCTACAAGATCGTGGCGGCTATCAAGATTACAAGCAAGGAAAGCCCCATAATGCGCGGGCTGAGATCAATTTACTACAAGATGATAAAGAAAATGTCCTCCGTGGAGCAGATAGAGCATTTCACGGGGACGGGACTTTATGACAGATCATTTATAAATGTGCTGCGGGAACTGGACGATCCTACGCCCTTCCTGCGCGGCATCGTGGCGGAGCTGGGCTTTCGCCGCAAGGATATTACCTATGAGCAGCAGAAGCGCCGTGCGGGCAAGACCCACAACAACTGGGCTACCCTTTATGATGCGGCGATGCTGAGCTTTACCTCCTACACCAAGTCCGGACTTAGGGTTGCGACCATATTCGGCTTTATCGTGGCGCTGCTCAGCGTTATCGTGGCGCTGGGCTACCTGATACTGAAGCTCGTGTTCTGGTACAGGTTCCCTGCGGGCAATGCGCCGCTGCTTATCGGCGTGTTCCTTTTCGGCGGGCTGCAGCTTTTCTTTACGGGACTCGTTGGAGAGTATATAATGAACATGAGTGCTCGTATAATGCACCGGCCTCTTGTAATAGAGGAACGCAGGATAAATTTTGACAAAAAAGATGATGAATGACGGCTTCGGGCAGCAGTGAGCATGGATCGGGCGGATCTGCTCGCGGCTGCCTTTTAGGAAATGCCGGATATGTGTCTTCACTGCAGCCGGCGGGGATGATCCGGCACTTCGGCAAAAAGTATGGTGATATGATGATAAATTCAGTGGTATTCGATCTGGACGGCACACTTCTCGATACCTCCGAGGGCGTGATAAGCTCTGTTAAAAAAATGCTTGAACGCTGCGGACTGCCCGAGGCCACAGACGAACAGCTCAGGGGCTTTATCGGGCCGCCTATCAACAAGCGGCTGATACAGCTTTACGGGATAAGCGAAGAGGATGCCTTTTCATACATGAACATATTTCGTGATGAATACATCCGCGGCGATCTGTACAAGGCTGTGATATACCCGGGAATGGCCGAAACGCTCAGAAGGCTGCGTGAAGACGGGCTCAGGATCGGCGTTGCCACTTACAAGCGGGAGGATCAGGCGACTGCACTCCTTGCGCACTGCGGCCTTGCACCTCTCTTTGATGTGATACACGGGGCGGATGCGGATGCAAAGCTTACCAAGGCGGATGTACTGGCGCTTACGGTAAAGGAGCTGGGCTTCCATGCGGAAAATACCGCTATGGTGGGCGACAGCACAAATGATGCGGTGGGCGCGGCAGGCGCGGGAACACCGTTTATAGGCGTTACCTACGGTTTCGGCTTTTCCTGCGACGAGGATATCATTTCTGTATGCAATAGTGAAGCTCTGCCGCTGCTTGGCTGTTCACCGGACTGCCCTGGCATCGCAGATATAGTGGAAAGGAACCGCGGCTGATACCGCTTATTTCTGCGGTTCTATCTTCCAGTAGAATTTGCGGGCGCATACGGGAAAATCATCCATTACGCCGTGCTCGGGATCGTAGAAGGTCCCGCTGCAGTACAGCGACCAGTGCCAGCAGCGGGGCGTTTCAAGGCTCAGCAGGCATAGCGGCGGAAGATCGGCCTTTGAAGCAGCACTGCGGCGCTCATTGCTCATTGCAAAGCCGTTTTCGCGGATAAATCCCTTCATTTCCCGCAGATCGGTCTCCCTTGTGTTGTCAAGGCGGCGGGCTACTTCATCAACGGGGATGCCTGTGAGCATTGCAAGCACTGCCTGCCCGCACTGGAGATCATCGGGCTCATGTACATAGTTTATAAGCATAGTCTTATCCTTTCGTATCAGACGGAGAAAACAAACAATTTTACAAAAACGCGCATGAAGTAATGTATACGCATTATTCGGCGTTTCCTCAGGGATAGGAGAATGAAATGAAAATAAAGTGGAATTCCAAATACACCACGATCTCGGCATATGTCGTGATAACCTTTACGGTGTGCCTTCTTGTGCTCGGCCTCGGTGCCAAGGCAAAGACTATCGCTGAGGTGCTCGGAAAATTTGTGGATGTAATAATGCCTGTTATATGGGGCTTTGCCATCGCCTATCTGCTCAACCCCTTTATGAAGGCGGTGGAGAGAGGGGCAAAGAAGCTCCTTGAGAAGAAAAAGCCTCATCCGAAGCTTTGCAGGGGTATCGCTGTGGCGGCTGCCGTGATATTCGGCCTTGCGGTCATCACCGCAGTCATCATGATAATCGTGCCGCAGGTCATCCGAAGCCTTATGAGCATTTTCAGCAGCTTCCCCGCCTACATGAACACTATCTATGACTGGGTGAACAAGACACTGGCAGAAAAGCCCGAGGCTCTTGATTTTATCAACAGTCAGCTGGAAACGATACAGGCAAAGGTCATTGAGGCTATCAACGGCTTTGTTCCAAAGCTCGGCGATATAATAGTAAAGCTCAAGGACAGCGCGTTCAATATCATCGGCGGTATCGGCGATTTCGTGATCGGCTTTATCGTTGCGGTCTACTTCCTTGTGGATAAGGAGCACTTTGCGGCTCAGGCCAAAAAGCTCACTGCGGCAATATTCCCGAAAAGAGCATACGAGAGCATTCTCAGGGTGAGCGCACGAACCAACAAGCAGGTAGTGAATTTCCTTTCGGGAAAGATAATCGACTCGGTGATCATCGGCTTTATCTGCTTTATCGCCATGACCATAATGAAGCTCGAATATGCAGTCCTCATCAGCACCATAGTGGGCATCACCAACATAATCCCGTTTTTCGGCCCGTTCATCGGCGCTGTGCCGTCGGCGCTGCTGCTCCTCGTTTCAGAACCCGATCAGTGCCTGCCGTTTATAATAATGGTAGTGGCGCTCCAGCAGTTTGACGGAAATATACTGGGGCCGCAGATACTGGGCGATTCCACAGGCCTCTCGCCCTTCTGGATAATGTTTGCCATCTTTGTGGGCGGCGGATTGTTCGGCTTCCCGGGAATGGTCCTGGGCGTTCCGTTGTTTGCGGTCATTTACGAGCTTTCCAGCGACCTTGTGGCGTATCTTCTGGAGAAAAAGAATATGTCTCCCGAAACGCAGGATTATTATCCCGTCCCGTCGGATGAGCCTGTAAAGGAGAAAAAGGAGATAAGATTTTTCGGCAGAGTGATCGATCCCTCACGGAAAAAACATTCCGCTGAAAACCAAAGCAGTGACACTCCTCCCGAAAATAACGAACAAAGCGAATGATCCTTTTATGTGGCTTCCCTGTATGCTTCGGGGAAGCCGCATTTGTATTATTATCGCGGCTTTTTGAGGCCGCTTCTGCGGTCGGCTGTTTTTTCAAAAAATTTTTTTGAAAATGCTGGTCCTTTTTTCATGGTGCTTCGGTTAAATAGACAGAAGGGAAACAAAAGCCCTTAAAGAAAAAAAGAAAAATAAAAAAGTAATTTAACGGAGGAAATCACTATGAAAAAGTCTATAAGAACAATTGCAGCAGCACTCGCAGCAGTATTTACAATGGCATCCGCAGCAGCAGTCTCAGCTTCCGCAGATATGTATTATGATCCTATCACCGGAATAATCTATGAAGACGGCTACACATATTTTGACGGTGCATATTATTACTATACAGCTCTTGATAATGTATATGTAGGATTTGATTATATATACGGCGATATATTCTATGATTCTGCAATAGGCTACTATGCAGTAAACGGAAGAAATATCACAACACTGGGCTGGAACTTTACTATAAATGCAAATCCCATAGTAAACCCCATACTCTACACAAACACAAATTCCGCTTTCAGCATCCCCGGTTATGATTATCAGGGCTACTCCACGATAAACGGCGGCTATGAGTACCAGTATACAAATGTTTACGGCAACAGGATCTATGTGGGCAAGGATACAGGCAGCGCTGACACAGCAGCTTACAACTTTACCGAGTCCTGGACAGTAAACAACAGAAGCGTTACATACATGGGCACCAACGGCAGCTACTATGCAGCTGCATGGACAAAGGGCGGCCACAGCTACAGCATCAGATCCGATTATGCTCTTACAAGCGACCAGCTCACAAACCTTGTATACGCAGTAATGTGATACTCACTGACACCTCATCTCCCCCGCGACGCGGGGGAGATCATTTTTTCTAATCCAACTTTAATGCATTTTAAGTTGAATCTGCGGTTTATGTATGGTAGTATTTTAAGCAGGCGGAAAGATACGGCTTTATCAGGAGGCTACGATATGAATGACTATTTGCGCGAAAGTATGAGCTATTTTGGGATTTATAAAAAATTGGCGGGGGCAAAAAAGACACTCACGCCCGAGCGTGTCAGCTTCGGCAGGCACAAGGATCAGTATTTTCTGTACTATGAGCCGAAGACGCTCTGCAGTGACAAGGTTATCGTCTGGGTACACGGCGGCGGCTGGAATGCGGGTTCGCCCGATTATTTTGATTTTGTGGGGCAGTGCATAGCGGGAGCGGGGTACAGATTTGTCTCGCTGGGGTACAGACTTTCTCCCGCAAACAAATATCCGCGCCAGATCATAGATGTTTGCAGGGGCTACAAGGCTGCTATGGAGCATCTGCGTGAAAAAGGCATCGACACTTCAAGAGTGATCGTTTCGGGCCCTTCGGCGGGAGCGCACCTTTCGTCGATACTTTGCTACAGCAAGGCCTTTCAGAAGAAGCTGGATGTGGATGTATCCAATGTGATAGGGTACATCGGTGTCGGAGGTCCCTATTGCTTTTCCGAAAAAACGGGGCTCACGCTGAAGCTTCTGCTGGATCAGCTTTTCAGAAGGGATTACGACAGGCGCAAAGGCGAACCTGTTTCCCTTATGGGGAAGAGCAATATCCCCATGCTGCTCATACAGAGCAGGCATGACGGCCTTATGGACTACGCCTGTGCGGAAAGCTTCTGCCGCAGAGCGGAGGAGCTTGGCAACAGCTGCGAGCTCTATGAGGTGGAGGATGAAAAGAACACCCATTCATGGTACACAGCGGGCTGTTTCCTCTTTACAAGAGAGGAAAACCGCACTCTTGACAAATTCTTTTCGTGGATCGAGGCTCTCTGAGCCCCATGAAAGCCCCCATTTGTCCTGCAAATGGGGGCTTTTGCTGTTTTATGCGCCTTACTTGATCGTGAGAGCGCCCTTTTGTATTGCAATGGTACCCGTGCTCACTACCTCGCGGATGCCATAGCCCTCGATGAGGGAATTAAAGCGCTGTATGTGCTCGGGAGAATCGGATATCTCAAGTGTCATGGTGGTGGGAGTCATATCAACTATCTTGGCTCCCATTACCTCGCAGACTGTGAGTACCTCGTTTCGCTGGGCAGGTGCGGCGTTTATCTTTATCAGATGAAGCTCTCTTGCAAGGAGCTCATCTGCGGAAAGAGTGCGTACCTTTATCGTGTCCACCAGCTTGTTGAGCTGCTTTTCGAGCTGCTGCGCGGTGTGTTCATCCCCGTCCGCAACGATGGTTATGCGGGAAATGGTGGGATCATTCGTTGCCCCCACAGCAAGCGAGTCGATATTAAAGCCTCTGCGTGCGAAAAGTCCCGCGATACGGGCAAGCACGCCTGCGTGGTTCTCTACAAGAACGGAAACTGTGTATTTCATCGTGCTCACCCTCCTTAAAGCGTGGATTCAAGCTTGTAGACATTGCATTCAAGAAGATATGCCTTTTTGGAGGAAACAAGCTTTTCAATCTTTTCCTCTGCCTCCGCCATTGTGGAGACACGCTCCGCCTCGATGCCGTAGGCCCTGGCAAGGGCTACAAAATCGGGGTAATTGCCGATATCCGTGGCGATGAGCTGATCGTTGTAGAGATTGGTCTGAAGCTCGCGTACCATTCCCAGACGCTTGTTCTTCATAACGATTATCTTGACGGGCAGATCCTCCTGTATTATGGTGGCAAGCTCCATCATCTGCATCTGGAAGGCGCCGTCGCCGCAGATAGCCACTACCTCCCTTTCGGGAGCGGCCATTTTAGCGCCGATGGCACAGGGAACGGAGTAGCCCATAGTGCCCATGCCGCCTGTGGTGAGAAATCTCCCGCCCTCTCTGAAGCCGAAGTTGTTGCAGGTCCAGATCTGGTTCTGGCCCACATCCGCAACGCATACCGTATCAGCGGGGCAGCGGTCGGAAAGCTTTCTGATAAATACCTTGGGATTGATATATCCTTCGGTCTCTTCATTCACATCCACATCGTTCTTGATCTCGCGTATTTCCGAGAGCCATGCGGCGTGGTCATTGTCGTATTCTGCGGCGCAAAGCTCGGTGAGTATCTCGCGGCAGTCGCCTACAAGGGGGATATCCACATTGATGTTCTTGCCGATCTCTGCTGAATCTATGTCGATATGTATTACTGTTTTACCCGTAGCAAGGAACGAGGGGGAGCGGACTGCCCTGTCGCCTACTCTTGCACCGATCATGATTATGGTGTCGCAGTTGTTCATGGCGGTGTTGGCCGATCTCAGACCGTGCATACCGATCATTCCGAGGTACATCGGGTGGTCGGTGGGGAATATGCTCAGTCCCATCATAGTGGAAACTGCGGGTATCTGCGCCTTTTCGGAAAAACGCTTTATCTCCTTTTCCGCGCCCGAGAGGAAAATTCCGCCGCCTACGCACAGAAGAGGCTTCTTTGAGCTGTTCACCGCATCCCTGATACGCTGTATCTGGAGCGGGTTTCCCTTGAATGCGGGCTTGTAGGTGCGCATCTTTATCTCCGAGGGGTACTCGAAATCTATCATCGCACGCTGAACATCAAGGGGCACATCTATGAGAACCGGGCCTTTTCTGCCTGTTCCCGCAAGGTAGAAGGCTTCCTTGAAAATGCGTGGGAGCGCTGCGGCATCCTTGACAAGGTAACTGTATTTTACGAACGGCTCGGCGGCACCTGTTATATCCACCTCCTGAAAAACATCGCAGCCTATCTGGTCTGTGGAGACCTGACCTGTGATGCAGATCAGCGGGATACTGTCGGCATACGCTGTGGCGATGGCCGTAAGAAGGTTCGTAGCACCCGGCCCCGATGTGGCTATACACACTGCGGGGCGGTTTGTTATGCGGGCATATCCGCTGGCCTCATGGCCTGCGTTTGCTTCATGGCGCACAAGAACATGATGTATTGAGCCTGTTTTGTAGATCTCATCATAAAAGGGACAAATGGCGGCACCGGGGTAACCGAAGGCCGTGGTAACTCCTTCGGCTTCAAGGCACCTTACCATTGCCTCTGCTGCACTTATCATCTATATCACTCCATAGTTCTGATTTTGCGGAAATATCGGATAATCGGTATTCCCTTGCTTTATCTGACCGATGCTGACTTACGGGGACGGTCATCGGCGATGACCATTCCCCGTAAAGTCTGCGGTCTTGTATGCGCTTAATTCCCGTAGGTGGGAGGTGTGCGCTTTTCCTTGTCATCCGGCTTGCTTTCAGCCGGCTGTGTGACGGCAACGGTTTCCCCGTTATCGGCAGGCTTGGCCGTATTCACGGCAACAGGATCGTTTGCGGTCTGCGGCTGTGCATTCTGCATCTGAGCCTGCAGTGCTTCTGCCTTTTTCTTCTTGTGCTTTTTGCGCACGGATATCACTATGGCAACTATGATGCCTATGATAACAAGATAAGGGAACAGAGCGATGAGCAGGAAGAGCAGGCCTTCCATCACCTCAACGAAGGTGGTGCCTGTATCCTGTATGTGCTCTGAGAGACGCTGGGAAAATGTCGGCTTTTCGGGTTTTACGGGTGTATACTTGTGGACTTCCTTGATCTCGATGGTCACGGTGGAGTAGCGTATATCCGAATCAAGGGCCGAAAGGCTCGTCCTGTAGGAATTGAGCTGTCCCTGAACGGTGGTGAGGCGCTCTTCGACGGTGATCATATCCTCTATGGTATAGGCGGAGTCCATCATTTCCAGAAGGCGGCTCTCTTCCTTTTCAAGAGCGGCGATCTGGGCTTCGTTGTCAGCATATCTGCGGCTGACATTTTCCACATTGGTGGATTCGTAGGTCTTCTGGCCGTAGTTTGCAAGGCCGTTCATGAAGGCCTCGAAATTTTCCGAGGGGATGCGCACCACTGCGGTCAGGCTGCGGTCGGGCGAGCCGTCGTAATCATCGCGGTACCAGCCGGAGACATTGCTGCTTTCCGAGGAGTTTTCGATAAAGCCGCCGTATGCGTTCATATCGTTTTTGATCGATGCCACGGCATTGTCGTATTCGAGAGTTTCAAGGTGAACGGTGCCTGTATAGATGAGCTTTGCCTGCTGCTTCTGCTTGTCGGCAGCATCATTGCTGTCGTTGTGGGATGAATGCTCGTCATTTAATCTGGGCTCTTCTGCATAGTCTTCATCGTAGTATTCTGCGGAATTGTCTGCGGCGTAGCTCGCGCCCTCTGCATATGAGGCGCTTTTTGAATTTGAATAGCTTCCTCCGCTGTCCGACGAGCCGCAGGCGGTGAACATCACTGCCGATGCGATGACACATAAAAGCTTTTTGGTGTTGCTTTCCATAATATCCCCCTGATGTCCGTCACGATATCCTGCCGCGCAGCTCGAGATATCTGATCATCATATCCGCTGCGGCATCGGCGCTTATCTTGTCGGTGCTGATGCACATTTCGTAGCTGTCGGATGCGCCCCAGCGTGTTTCTGCATGATAGTTGTGGAAGGATGCCCTTGCCTTGTCCATCTTGGCGATCTTCTGAGCGGCATCCTTGAGCGTCATGCCCTCGCGGTCTGCCACTGTCTGTGTGCGCTTGTCAAGGGATGCGGTGATGAAAAAGCTTGCCACATCGTAATCCTCCCTGAGGATATAATCCGCACAGCGCCCGACGATCACACATTCGCCGTTTGAAGCCGCACGGCACACAGCCTCTATCTGCGCCTCATATGCAAGGAGCATAACGGGCTTGTCGTTGTAGGCCATGCCGTTTTTCATGTTCATTACAAGTGAAAACAGCATACTCTGAGCGGGAGTCTGCTCGAATTCCTCTATGAAGCTGTCGCACAGGCCGCTTTCCTTGGCAGCCGCCGTGATTAACTCCTTATCGTAAAAGGGTATGCCAAGTCTTTCAGCCACTGCCTTTGCTATAAGTCTGCCGCCGCTGCCGAAACGCCTGCCGACGGTGATTATCCTTGTCTTTTCTGCCATATTAAACGCCTCCATATGGAAGAAGTGCGATCTTATCATTTGTTTTGGCCTGCCTGCCGTGATGATCCGCAGGCAATTTTTAATCAGTATAATTCTAACACATATCAGGAAAAAAGTCAAGAAGCGGACAAAACTATTAATGATGACAAATATGCAATAAAATTGCGCAGAGGAATTGTAAGAAATTACAAAGCACAATAAATTTGCGGAAAATGCTTGACAAGAAAATTGCGTTGTGCTATACTCAATACAACAAACGCAAAATAATTGCATAACGGAGGTGCATATGAAGATAACAAAGGAAAAGATAATGCGGCAGCTTTCGGCCATCGCCTTTTCGGATCTGAGCAGGTTCGTGGGCGTTGAGACCGATGAAAACGGGGCGCAGTGCCTGACGGTTCGCAGCACGGCGGAGCTCAGCCCGACACAGCGGCTGGCACTGTGCTCGCTCAAGGCCGGCACAAGAGGGATAGAGGTGAAGCTCTATGATAAGCTAAAGGCGCTGGAGATGCTGGCGAGGCTTACGGGGATATTTTCATCTTCGGAGGATGAAACTGACGCACTGCGCGAAATATTTGCAGGATTTGGCGCGGATATCTGTGCGGAGGATGAAAATGCAGAATGATATGCTTACGCAAAAACAGCGCATGGTTTTGCATAATGCCATACATTCGCCGAAAAGATGGAATATCAATGTGGGGGCTGTGCGTTCGGGCAAGACCTATGCAGACCGCTGCCTTATCCCGTACAGGGTAGTCAATGCGGACAAATGCGGGAGCATCGCGCTCATCGGCTACACTACCGAAACCCTCGAGAGGAATATCCTTGCTCCCATGCGGGATATGTATTCGGAGAGATTCGTAGGAAGGATAGGGAAAAACGGCAGGGTGAGGCTTTTCGGCAGAGACTGCGCGGCACTCGGGGCGTATACCGCGGCTTGCGCGGAAAAGCTGCGGGGATGCTCGCTTTCATACGCATACGGTGATGAGATCACCTCATGGAACGAGGAGGTCTTTACCATGCTCAAATCAAGGCTCGACCGCAGGGATTCGGTTTTTGACGGCTCATGCAATCCCGATTCGCCGTTTCACTGGTTCAAGCGTTTCATTGACAGCGAGCCTCAGGAGAGCATCCGTGTGACACATTTCGGGATCACCGACAACACCTTTCTTCCGCAGGGATTTACAGCGGCACTTATGGCGGAGTACGCCGGAACAGTCTACTACGACCGCTATATCCTCGGAAAATGGTGCGCGGGACAGGGTGCTGTCTATACAGCGGCGGCAGCCGATCCGCAAAGCCTTGTGACAGAGGATCTGAGCGGCATCATAATGGCGGATATCGGCGTTGATTTCGGCGGAAACGGTTCGGCGACGGCGTTTTCGCTCACAGGCTACACTGCAGGCTACAAAAGAGTGATAACCCTTGATGAATACTACTGCCGCGACCGTCTCTCGCCAGAGCAGCTGGAAATAGATCTGGCGGACTTTGTGAAAAGCGCCCTTTCTAAATACCCCGTGAGGGATATCTACTGCGACAGCGCAGAGCAGATACTTATTCGCGGGATAGAGAACAGGCTTGCAAGGGAGCGCCTGCCCGTGGCGGTACACAACGCAAGGAAATCCCCCATCAACGACAGGATAAGCTTTTACTGCGCTCTCATGGGGCAGAAGCGCTACTTTATCGCCAGACACTGTGTCCATACGCTGCAGGCATTCTGCGAGGCGGTTTGGAAGGACGGAAGACGGCTCGACAACGGCAGCACGAATATAGATTCCCTTGACGCACAGGAATATGCGACAGAGCGCAGGATGAAGGAGATCATATGAGTGCATCCGGGGAAAGAAATCTTTATGAGAAAAGGAGGAGCAGATGAGCATAAGGAGCGAATTTGACGGGCAGTATGCCGACAGGGAGCGGATAGGCCTGTGGAATGCAGTGTATTCGGGGCATCCGCCCTGGGAGTATGTGAAGAAATCGGGGCTCTACGGAAAGGGGGAAAGGCGCATATCCGCACTGGGGTGCGGCAGGGTGCTGTGCGACAGCCTTTCGGCGCTCACATTCTCAAATCAGGCGGATATTATAACGGATAATACCGCAGCGCAGGGCTTTGTCATGCGCACACTCGATGAAAATGCATTCTGGGAGAATATGCCCTCGTTTCTCTCACGCGCATTCGGGCTGGGCGGAGGTGTTGTCAGGACATTCATCTCCGGCGGACAGGTGTGCCTTGATTTTGTGGGGGCGGATTCGTTTGTTCCCACAGGGCAGGAAAGGGGAAGAGTCAACAGCGGCATTTTCAGAAGTGCGGTGACTGTGGGCGGCAGGCGCTACACTCTTTACGAAAGGCACATCACGGAGAAAAACAGCACGGTGATAGAGCGTGAGCTTTATTCTGCAGACGGCAGACAGGAGGATGTCGCTCTGACAGGGCTTTCCGAAAGGGATGAATTTGAGGGCTGCGGCGCAATGTTTTCCTACTTCCGTCCCATACTGCCAGATCCGTCGGGAGCGAGCCTTTGCGGGATAAGCGTGTTCGACGGGTGTATGGATACACTGAAGGCGCTCGATACGGTATTCGACAGCTTTGTGCGGGAATTCATACTCGGGCGGAAAAGGATAATCGTTCCGAGCTCCTGCATACGCACGGTGGTGGATCCCGACACGGGGAATGTGAGCCGGTATTTCGATGCGGATGATGAGGTGTATCAGGCGCTCAAATGTGACGAGGAAAGAGACCTGCGGATCATCGACAACACCGCACAGCTCAGGGTAGGGGAGCATACCACGGCGATAAATTCCCTGCTTGACCTGCTGTGCTTTCAGACAGGACTTTCCGAGGGCACTCTGTCATTTACGGGCAGCGGGGTAAAGACTGCCGCAGAGATAAAGAGTATGCGGGCGAGGACGGAAATGACCATGCAGCAGAACAGAGCGCTGTGCGGGGAATTTCTCGAGGGCGTGGTGAGAGCGCTGATAAGCACCGGAATCATATGCGGCGAGCTGCCCGAAATGTCGCCGCAGGTACGGATAAGCTTTATCGACACGGAGACTACCGACCGCAGCGAGATCATCGACCGCAATATCAGACTTGTGAATGCGGGGCTTCGCTCACATACCGCAGCGGTAATGAATATCCTTGACTGCTCTGAGGCTGAGGCGGAAAAGGAGCTTGCAAGGATAAGAAGGGAGGATGAGGAATATGGATGAGGAAATGCTTATCAGAGAGATATTCGGCGATGATGATATTTCAGGCGCGGAAACGGCGGATGAGGGTGCGGAGATGCAGATAAAAGTGCCTTGCGAAATAGCGAACGGGGAACAGTCGGTTTTGCCGCTATCGTCTGATACAAGCTGTACACCGGATGAACGAACCGAGCCACAGATTAAAGTGTCTCACGAAATAACGAACGGGAGGGTGCAGGCACTGCCTGCCGGGAAGCAGTCGGCCTTGCCGACAAAATCGAACGCTGTGAATTTTGCGGCAAATGAGAGAACCGAGCCGCAGATTAAAGTGTCTCACGAGATAACGAACGAAAAGCAGTCGGCCTTGCCGACACCGACCGGAGTGAGACATAAAGCAGTGACGGATGATACGGACAGATTAAGACGGGCATTCGGGATAATCTGAGATTGCAGGCACTGTGCCTTGCCTACCCTGAAAGGGGAGGCGGAGGGGTTCAATTAAAGTTCCGAGCCACAAATGATCGTTTCCTTTACAAAGGAGAGTACGGGAGGGTGCAGGCTCTGCCTGCCGGAAAGGAGTATTATGAGTAATTCAATTGATCTTATCACAAAATTTACAAGATGTATGAATGAGCTGTATGTGCAGAGGGCTGCTTCGGCAGTGTTGGAGACTGACAGGGAGCTT
>CAMHMM010000011.1 GCA_946186215.1 uncultured Ruminococcus sp.
AGGGTGAGTTAGAAACCCGGCAAGGCCGACAGCTACCCGCGCTCTCATTTAAGCTATGACGCTCATCGGCAGTCCGGAACTCTCGTTTCCGAATAGGATGAGTTAGAAAACCGACAAGGCCGACAGCTACCCATAATTCCATTTGGACGATACCTCTCATTTGTGGCTCAAAACTTTAGTTCGCAGCCGAACCGATCGATGCGAAAAAATATTTTCAAAAAAATTGTCCTTTTTCACGGGAGCATCGGTTAAAGATACAGAAGCGAAAAAATAATCTCCTTGATCCCCTCCCTAAAAATCTCTATTTTATCCCAAATGATCAGGCGGAGCCGATTGCAGACGGCTCCGCCTTAATCATTTTATGCGATATGTCTTTTTTGCCTGCCTGTACCTAAGCGAAAAAATAGCAGGCATAAAAGCTCCGAGCCGCAAATGAGCGTTCCGCGTCAAATGAGAGAACGGGAGGGTGCAGGCTCTGCCTGCCGCTATTGACATACGGGATACTGTGTGATATAATATCGTAAATTCACATTAACGCTCGTTACAGGCGGTAAAGGTGGTTCATAAAGGCAGGAGATCATATGAAGGTATTTATAGTATACTGTCATCCTTCGGAGGATTCATTTACGAGGAATATCAGGGATGCATTCATAAAAGGAATAACAGATTCGGGAAATGAATATGTCATGTCGGACCTGTATGCGATGGATTTCAAAGCGGATATGACCGAAAAGGAATATCTCAGGGATGCATATTACAGGAATACCCCCGATGTTGCGGCAGATGTGCTTGCAGAGCAGGAAAAGATAAATTCATCGGATGCGATCGCATTCATATACCCTGTTTTCTGGACAGAAGCGCCCGCAAAGCTTGTCGGCTGGTTTGACAGAGTATGGTCCTATGGCTTTGCCTATGGTGAAAAGACCATGAAACGGCTTGATAAGGCCGTGATACTCTGCTCGGCAGGAAATCCCGCTGAACGGCTGGAGCAGCTGGGGTTCCTCAACAGCATGAAGAGAGTCATGCTCGGCGACAGGCTTTTCGGGCGGGCAGAAAAGAAGGAATTCATCGTATTTGACAGCACTTCAAGAGAAAATGAGCTCAGGAATAAAAACCGGGATATCAACCTGGAAAAAGCGTATAAAATAGGCAGAGAGCTGTTTTTGCCGTGTAAAGATGAATTTTCGCTGGACGACAGATTCTTCTGCACAGTCGAAAATCCGGAGGGCGGAGAAGTTTCCGGAAAGACTGTTTTCAGCTATCATCAGAAGGGCAGTGTGGTATGGGCTGAGTATTCCGGCGGCAGGATCATAAAGGGAGTGCTTTTAGGAACTATGGACGATGCCCACGAGCTCCGTTTTGACTATCGCCATATCAATACAGACGGCGAAACAAAGTCCGGCTCATGTGTATCACAGCCTCGCACCGAAAACGGCAGACTGCGGCTTTATGAAAACTGGAAATGGACAGACGGAGCAGAAGGGACATCCGTCATAGAGGAGCTGTAACGGGCGGGTTTTAGTTTTATTCCCACCGACTGCAGCCCTGCAGCGCTTTTGGTGATCAGGGCGGGCGAGAGGAACTATGAAAAAGATCAATGAGAGTATGAGCAAATTCAGGATGCCTAAGATCAATTCCGTTCATTTCGGGGCGAAATGGATAGCAATATCTTTGGTTATCGGGTTATTATTGCCTGCTGTTATCTGGATCATCACAGGTGTTTTCTATTGGGGGTTAAGTATTATCGGCGGGATCATCCTTACAGGTTTTATCATTGTATTCAGCATAGAAATGAATCAGGATTTTGGCCGAAAACCGTATTATGAGCGATATCTCAGCGAAGATATACCTTTCGACTCCGACAAACAGACAGCTGTGATCAGGTGCAGTATCTGCACCGGAGAGCAGATAGCAGGCTTCAGGAATAAAGAAGATGGGCATTTTACTGAGGTAATGCTGATCAGAAATGCCAGGGATTTAGCAAAATTCAAGGAAATATACAAAATAACAGAGATAAAAAAGGAATACTGAGAATCAGGTTTGTCGGGCTGATGCGATAGTGAGGGGCCATCCGACATATAGATGCTGTAACGGACGAGCTAACCTAAAGCTTTTTGATGATTTGTACAGAGATTTTTAGAGGTTGCCTTAATATATTGAATAAGGAGCGACAGCAAAAAATGAAAGCAATTCTGACAAGTATCCTTGGTGGGCAGAAAATAACAGACGGTAAAAGGTTTCCTGATAAACTGCCGGAAACTAACGGGTTGCTTAAGATTGTCAGGGCTTTTTGGAAAGATGATTCCAAAATAATGGTAATCAGCGGATCACCCGGGTACTATGACAAAAACGACAGCGTATTATTTTGCCTGAAAGGTGCTTTTTCTTTGAGTGATCTCAGTGTTTCGGAAATATTGATGTGTGATGAAAGAAACAAAGAGATCATAGAGCGGCTTCCTGAAATGGATGTGCTGATACTGGCAGGCGGACATGTACCGACACAAAACAGCTTCATGAAAGCAATAAGGTTAAAGGAAAGATTACAGGCTTGGGATGGCCTTGTCATTGCATGGAGCGCCGGTTCCATGAACTGTGCGGAAACTGTTTATGCAGGTCCGGAGCTTCCGGGAGAGGCAATTGATCCTGATTATCAAAGATGGATCAGCGGCCTGGGAATAACCAAGATCAATATTTTTCCCCATTTTGAAGCGTTGAAGGATGAAATGTTGGATGGAATGAGACTGATCGAGGATATTACCTTCTCAGACAGCATGGAACACGAAATAATTGCTTTGAATAATGGCAGTTACATCGTTTCAGAAAATGGTGTGGAGACACTTTATGGGGAAGCGTACAGTATCAAGAACGGAGAGCTGAGACTGATCTGTGAAGATGAAAAATATATACAGTTACGGGAAAGTGCAGGCCTTGCCGATTCTCTGACTCGCTCTATGTGAAAATGAGAGTTCCGGGCTGCAAAAGAACAACCACGCACAAATGAAATTACGGGTAACAGCGGCGTTTCGCCGCCGGGAGGGTGCAGGCTCTGCCTGCCCGACCGGCTTATTTGTATATAATGACGATTGACAAAGCATCGGTCGGTGTGATAATATTATCATATACATTAACGATCGTTAACGATAAGCGAAAGGCAGTGTTTAAATGGATGAACTGACGACAAAGGAAAAGCTCATGTACGCCGCTCTCGATCTTTTCTCGCAAAAGGGCTATGATGCGACAAGCGTGGACGAGATCGCCGAATCCATCGGGATAAAGGGGCCTAATATATACAGATATTTCAAGGGCAAAAAGGGCTTGTTTGAGGAGCTGGTCAGCAACACAAAGCATTACTATTTCGATAACATGACCTTTGAGACACCCGTGACCACGCCCGAAGAATTAAAGGCATTAAGCTTAAAACAGATCAGATATACCATAAGCAACGATGTTGTAAGAAAAATGCGAAGGATCTACACCATCGAGCAGTTCGGCAATGACGAGATAGCCCGTATCGCCACAAGCTTCCAGTTCAGCAATATCATAAAGCTGTATCAGGGCATTTTTATCAGTATGATCGAGCTGGGCACTATCCCGAAGTCGGATCCCGAGCTGCTCGCACTGGAGTATTTCGCGCCTGTGTCGCTGCTGATCCAGGTTTGCGACAGAGAGCCCGCCAAGGTGAACGAGGCTATGGCACTGATAGAAAGGCACATCGACTTTTTCATTGAGACTCAACTTAAAAAATGACCGCTGACCAACGGTCACTGCACTATGAGGTGATTTTATGCTGACACATACAGGAACTCAGACTATCGAAACAGAACGGCTCATACTCAGGAGATTTCACTTTTCCGATCTGGAGAGCGTGTTCAAAAACTGGGCATCAGATGAACAGGTCCAGATGATGTATTCCGAGCCCGTGTATGAAACTATTGAAGCGACAGAGTGTATGCTCGGAAAGTATATATCCCGGTATGCACAGGATGATACATACCGCTGGGCTGTTATACTGAAGGAAACAGGCGAATGCATCGGCCAGATAGCCTATTTCTATGTGGACAGCAAGAATAATTTTGCCGAGATCGAATACTGCATAGGCGCGGCTTTTCAGTGCAAGGGCTTTGCTACCGAGGCGGCAAAGGCGGTCATTGCCTACGGCTTTGACAGCATCGGCCTGCATAAGGTGCAGATATGCACAAAGGAGATCAACCCCAAATCAAAGCGCGTAATAGAAAAATGCGGCCTTACCTATGAGGGTATGCTCCGTGATTATTTCTGCGTTGACGGCAGATACATCGGCAGACTTTATTTCTCAGTCCTGCGCAGCGAATACGAAAAAAATAAAGGGTGACAGATCATGAAAATAGCAGTATTTACGGATATCCACGGAAATCTGAAAGCACTGGAGACGGTGCTTGATATGATAAAGGCAAAATCCCCCGATATGACCGTGTTTCTGGGGGATATATTCCAGCGCGGGAATGAAGAGTTCGAGTGCCTTGAGCTGCTGCGGGCAAGCGGCGCGGTTTGTCTGAAGGGCAACTGCGAGCTCTACGCCGCCTATGGAGTGGATGTTGATCCCGATGTGGAGTATCTGAGGGATTATTATGACGGAGTAAGGGCAAGGCTCACAGACGGGCAGATGCAGTTTATCAGGCAGATGCCGCTGTATTATGAATACGAGCATCAGGGGTATAAGCTTCATTTCTCGCATTTTCTGTTTTCGGATATAAATGCGGCATACCCCTTTCTGCAGCTTTCGAGCCTGAAAAACGGCGAGTTTGACAAGGCGTGTGAAAGCGAGTATGTAAAGAAATACGATCTTGCTGTGATCGGTCATTGCCATCAGAATTTTGAGAAGGGGAATGTGGTCTCCGTTTCGGCTGCAGGGCTTGAGGGCGCATCCTTTCTTATGATCGATGTAAACGGGGATGCAGTCACCTATGAGCGTGTGAGCATGACCTGAAAAGGAGATAACAACAATGGACGACATAAAAGATAATTCATTTTACAAAGCCTGTCAGAAGGAGAACGGTAAAAGCATGGCCATTGCCATCGCAGGGATAGCTGTGCTTGCAGCGGGTGTGCTGTTCATTATCGCCGTAAGAGGGCTCTGGGTATTAAAGATCGCCCTTGTGGGCTTCGGACTGCTCATGCTGATAAGGGGCTATGAAGCGGTAAAGGGCATGAAGGCCGTAAAAGAGGATCTGGACTTTTTATCTCCCGCAGAAAGGGCTCAGCTTGATATAAATGCGGCACAGTGCAGGTTCGGCACATTTTACCTGACGCAGAAGTATATCCTTATCCCCGCGGCGTTCACCTTTTTTGAGTATTCCGCCGTGCAGGATATTACGGCGGTATCCTACGGGTACCGTGGCAGACAGAACGGCCTTATGGCAAATTTCGAGCTGTTCGGCAGGGAGCCTGTGTCGGTCGCTGTAAAGGAATGGGGCAGCTTTCAGGCAAATATGGGGGACTTCAGGCAGGAAATATTAGCAAGGTCACAGGCCTGATCCGCAAATCAATGGAGGATAGAATATGGACGACGATCGTTACAGCTGCGACTACGACAGCGGGCAGACAGAGCTGCAGCCAAAGCGGATGGATACCGTACCCGAGGAGCAGAAGGTGGCGTACAGGACCAGCATTTTAAGGGGTGTCTCAGGCATGGTCATAGGATTTTTCATCCCCGTTGTCGGCCTGGTGTTTTCCATTGCGGCGCTTATTTCCTGCGGCAAATATGATGAAAAGTTCAACACGAAGCCGGCCAGGATTGCGGCTGTTGCAGGAATTGTGGTGAGCATAATCCGCGGGATCATGATCGCAGCACATTATACACATTATATCCGGATGATGATGGGATAACCATACGGATAATTCAAATGCACAATAATACCGTAATACCGTTACACTTTTGTGATCTAAAGTTCCGAGCCGCAAACAGACATTACTGCTCAAATGAGAATACGGGTAACTGCGGGCTTTGCCCGCCGGGTAGCTGTCGGCCTTGCCGACCGGGTAACTGCGGCATTTCGCCGCCGGGAAGGTGCAGGCAGATACAATATAGCGTTCTATCTGATATCCGACTAACAAACTAACGATAGTATCTGCGTCGGAACTAAAAATGTACGCCCATGTTATTATCTGCGGGCGTTCTCCCTCCCGGAGGGAGGCTATTATCGCATTATGTGAAAATAAAAGTTCCGAGCCACCAAAAGACATTACTGCTCAAATGAGAGTACGGGTAACTGCGGGCTTTGCCCGCCGGACAAACCTTGCGATGCTCTTTGAAACGGAAAAATACATCGGTATAATAAACGACTTTATGGATGGTCAGGGACACGGATGAAAACTGTTACAGAATCAACGAAGGAAAAACGGGCATATATCATTGCGATGATCGGCGCTGTGATCTGCTTTATCGGGGATAACCTGCTGGGTGCATATATCCCTGCGGCGGATTTCGGCAACAGGCTGATGTGCATCAGCTTTTCATATGACTGGGCAAATGTGAATCCGTATATATTTGCCGCAGCAGGAGCGTGCGGGATTATCTCACTTCTGATGATGTTTGCGGGCTTTTACGGCATACATCTGCGGATGAAAAAAGCGGACAGTGCCCTTGCAAAGCCCTTTCTTCTGTCGGCGTTCATTTTTGTCGCGGCGGGAACACTGTATCACAATGTCTTTGCGATATCGGCATATGCCTATAACAGGCTGACTGTTCTCGGCTTTGAGGATGCAAAAGGCTTTGCGCTTGAACTGTTCAATGTGTTCATTATCGTTTCTCTGCCCGCCGCAATTGGATATGCCGCTATGACGATACTGATGTTCATATCGGCATTCAAAGGAGAAATACTGCAAAAAAAGCTGTGCTGGATAAATCCCCTTGTGTTTATGATGGTATGCATACTGCTCTCAAAGCTGCTGCCGCAGACAGCGTTCGTAAACGGTGTATTCGGCTTTGGCCAGCAGAGCATAGGCCTGTTCATCGTGTTTCTGGTGATGTATAATGCCAAGCTTCCCGCTGACCAGTGAACCATGATCTGATAAAAAGGAGATGCTTTGCAATGAGCGTAGAGCTAAAGCCCATCGTCCGTGAGGATATCGAAACAGTCTGGAAGATGCAGGTCGAGGCATTTTCGGAGCTTCTGGAAAGGTATCAGGATCACAATCTGAACCCCGCCGCCGAGAGCATGGACAGGGTACAGGCGCGGTTTGAACAGCCCGGCTCGATCTATTATTTCATTGTTTCGGGCGGCGAAAATGTCGGCGTGATACGGATAATCGACAAAAAGGACGGCAGCCGCAGGCGCATATCCCCTGTATGGATAATGCCGCAGCACCGCAACAGGGGCTATGCTCAGCAGGCGATACTTGAAGCCGAAAGGATATTCGGTGCTCACAACTGGAGCCTTGACACGATACTGCAGGAAAAAGGCAATCTGCATCTGTATGAAAAGCTGGGATATCACCAAACAGGCAGGATCGACAAGATCAATGGCCGTATGGATATAGTATATTATGAAAAGGACTGACAGGGAGGTCTGCACCGTGAGCTTCGGATACAGCGATGTACAAAGGATAGCAAAAGAGACGATAAAATACATAAAAACGCAGATAAGGCCGGGGATGCCGCTTAGCGAGGTGCGGCGCTTATGCGAGGAGAAGATGTTCGCTCTGGGAGCAGACTCATTCTGGTACTGGGATATCGGTGCCTTTGTTTTCGCAGGCGATGAAACGACGATCTCGGTCTCCGGCAGGGAATATACCACATCGGACAGGGTGATCGGCACAGATGATATCATCACGATTGATCTCAGCCCGCAGGTCGGCGACACATGGGGGGATTATGCGCGGACGGTCATAATCGAAAACGCCATTGTTGTGGGCAGTGATGATGATATACGCAATGACGAATGGCGCAGCGGTGTCTGCATGGAAAAGAAGCTTCACAAACGAATGACGGAGATCGTCACGCCGCAGATGACCTTTGAGGAGCTGTATTACCGGATGAATGAGTATATCAGCGCCGAGGGGTATATCAATCTCGATTTCATGGGAAATCTCGGGCATTCGATAGTCCGCAGGAAGGAAGACCGTATATACATCGAAAAAGGGAACCTCGCAAAACTTGGTGATGTGAGCTTTTTCACATTCGAGCCCCACATAAGCGTGAACGGCTCGAAGTACGGATACAAAAGAGAAAACATATACTACTTTGACAACGGTGTGATAACCGAGCTATAACGGGCAGGCGGGCAAAGCCCGCAGTTACCCGCGCTCTCATTTGAACAGAGATGCTAATTTGCAGCCCGAAACTCGCATTTCAGCGGAGGGTGGATTTGACGATCGGCAAAACCGACAGCTGCCCGGCGGCGAAACGCCGCTGTTACCCGGGCGCTATTTTGCAGAGGGACGCTCATTTGTGGCTCGGGACTCACATTTCAGTAGTTGATCCCACCACCACCGCCTGAGGACGGTACTTTATAGAAGGGAAGAAGCTATGAAAAAGATAGGTCTTGTGGGCGGTACAGGTCCTGAGTCCACACTATTATACTATAAAGAACTCAATTCAAGAATAGATAAACTGAGCGGCGGCAGAGCAATGCCCGATATAGCCATTGAAAGCGTGAATTTCAGACGGGCATGGGACTATGTATCAAACGGGGAATATTCGCTGCTGGCAGAGTATCTATGTGAAAAAGTGGAAGCTCTTAAAAGATCCGGTGCAGAAATAATATCGCTTACCGCAGCAACAATGCACATTGTTCTGGATGAGGTAGAAAAAAACACAGATACCAAGCTTGTGAGTATCCCATTGGCGATAAGGGATGAAGCGGTAAAAAAGGGATATAAGAAGATAGGACTGCTGGGCACCATCTTTACAATGGAACAGGACTATATGAAGAAGGATCTCATAGATTCCGGGATAAGTGTAACAGTGCCTGAAAAGGATGAAAGAGAACTTGTTGCCGGGCTTATATATGAGGAACTTGAGTTCGGTATCGTAAAGCAAAGCACACTTGATACATTTAACAGTATTATTGCGAAGATGAGAGACAACGATGGTATAGAGGCTGTGATACTCGGCTGTACAGAGCTTCCTTTGCTCCTGAATAACGAAAACTGCGTTTTGCCTTGTATGGACAGTGTGGACACACATATTCAGAAGCTCATCGAGCTTGCTTTGTGATATGACCGTTTGGTCTTAATTAAGAAGATCAGGGAGCAATATTTATGCTGATCGAAAACGAAAAATTCAACCGGGAAAAATACTATTTTGTGGGGTATTCCCCCGCACTGCAAAAGTATATCCTTGCCTGTACGGTTACATGGATCGCCTGGTATAACAGATATTACGAGATATCGGAAAAAGAGTATAACTCATTTGGTTCTGCCGAACTGGATGATTTAGCAGATAAATTATACAAGCAGGGCTGTGATTCCGAACGGTTTATATTTTCCGAGAAAAAGGAAGAAAATGATCAGAAGCAGCTCGATCTATGGAATACGATCCGGTTTGTATGACCGCAGTAAGGCGGTGGGGTTTTCACGCACAATATGAGAGTTACTCTTGGGCGATTTAAAGTTCCGGGCTGCAAAAGAGCGTTACCCACAAATGAAAGTGCGGGTAACAGCGGCGTTTCGCCGCCTAACGGTAGCCTGTTGTCTTAAACGGCTTATTTGCAGCGAATCAAAGGGGATGAAACACCAGAGGGACGGAACAACAGTTCGATAAATCGGCTTCATTTGTGCGCCGTCCCTCTTCGTTTCTCCCCTTTGTATCCCCTTTTCCCCACTCCATTGTTATTTTGCTTAGCATTTGGACACCGCTTATAACCCACTCAGACTTATCAGCACATTAAATTCTGCATTTGCTCAGATTAGTTTTGTGAGGACAAGCGCCGATGTATAACTGCTTTCTGTTTCATTTGACTCGCCCTTTCATTTGGTCAGTAACCTGCTCTCATATTAGTCAACCTCTCAGGTCAGTTTGTGCATTGCGGTTTTGTCCGTGACCGAATCCAATAGTGTGGTCACGCCTAAACAGCCCTTTAATCAAAGTTCCGAGCCACTAAAGCTCGTTCTATAACAAATGAGAGTACGGGAGAGTGCAGACTCTGCCTGCCTTGCCGACCATTCAGTTCTCACCCTTTGCTGAAACAGAAGTTCCGGGCTTCAAATGAGAGTTATCTTTCAAATGAACGCGCGGGTAACAGCGGGCTTTGCCCGATAGAGGTGTAATATGAAGAAGATTGATGCAGATTCCTATGAGAGTATTCTGAAGTATATATGCAAAAACCCGTGCGGGACGGTCTATCCGCTGTCGATAGCGGAGCGAAAGCAGTACGGTGACATCTACCTTGGTGATGATTCTGTGCTTCTGTGGCATTACAGCGGCTTTGCGTATATTTTCGGTGCGTGCGGAGAGGATTTCCTCGAACAGATCTACCGTGAATTTCTGACAGCGGACGAAGTGCCGAGGCGCTTTATATTATTCACGGCAGATCCCGCCATTGAGCAGTTTTTCCAGAATAAAACAGGGCTTATACAGGGCCGGCGGTATAATTTTGAATACCCGCAGGGAACAGATTTTTCGCCCGCGCCATTGCCGCAGGGATATGAAGTGCTTGAATTCGGCAGTGACCTTTTTGATTCGATAGATGGCAGGATCACGCCGCATTTTTCATGGGGAAATGCAGAGGAATTCACCCGTAATGGTGTGGGATACTGCATAATGCATGAGGGAAGACCTGCTTCATGGGCATTTTCGGCAGCTGTCAGCTCAGATGAGCTGGATATCGGTATTGAGACTTCACCGGACTATCGCCACAAGGGACTTGCTGTGCTTGCGGCAGAGCAGATGATCAGATACTGCATAGAGCAGGGGAAGCGGCCTGTGTGGGCATGTGATACCGGTAATACCGCATCACGCAGGCTTGCTGAAAAGCTTGGGTTTTCGATAGTATCGGAATATACGACGATAAGGCGGTGAGGCTGACCGGATGGGTGTTTACGGACAAACTGACTGTTACTTTTTAACATTTTAAAGTTTCGGGCTTCAAATGAGTGTTACTCACAAATGAAAGTGCGGGTAACAGCGGCGTTTCGCCGCCTAACGGTAGCCTCTTGTCCGAAACGCTGATTTGCAGCGAGTCAAAGGGGATGAAACACCAGAGGGACGGAATGCCAGTCTGCAATAGTGGCCGCGTTTGTGCGCCGTCCCTCTTCGTTTCTCCCCTTTGTATCCCCTTTTCCCCACTCTGATGTTGATTTGCTTCCCGTTTGGACACCGTTTATAACTCACTCAATTTTTTTGGCACACTAAATCTCACATTCGCTCAGGTAGGTTTTGTGGGGACAGGCGACGATGAATGACTGCTTTCTATTTAATTGGTTTTGCCCTTTCATTTGGTCAGTCACCTGCTCTTATATTAGTCAACTATTAGTCAACCTCTCATATTAGTTTGTGCATTGTGTATTTGTGCGTAACCGAATCCCACCACCACCGCCTGAAGGCGGCGGGGTTTACAAATGAAAGTTCCGGGCTGCAAAAGAGCGTTACCCACAAATGAACGCGCGGGTAACAGCGGGCTTTGCCCGCCCGCCGACAAATTGTGATATAATCAAAAGGCTGTAAATGTTTTCATTTGTGCAGTCATACAAATATGCTGATTTTTTCATAAAACACTTGACAAAGTATGTCGCGGTGTGATATACTTCATATCAAGATATATCGCAGTTCGACATATCGAGATAAAACATAAAAAAGTGACGCAGTCACAGGAGAGCGCATAAGGGCTCCCGAACAGAAAAGGAGAATTATTATGGCAGACAATCAGTATTTCAGCGAGGAATCCCTTCAGCAGGAGCAGAACGCACAGCCCGCTATCGTGCCTGATTCGGAGAAGAAGCTCCATGCAGCATCCCTCGGTCTCGGCATCGCAGGCATCGTTGTAGGCGTGCTTCTCATACCCATCATAGGCCTCGGCCTTTCCGTTGCAGCGATCACACTGGCAAACAAGAACAAGTTGGTAGCAAAGACCACTCCCGGCCTTATCTGCGGCATACTCGGTATCGTAGGCTCGATCGGTATGTGGATATACAGCGCACTGGTGATCGTTCCTCAGGTAACACAGGCTATAGGCGGCTGATAACCGATAATGCTTTGTATGGAAATACTGAATGTGTGTCTTCCCCGTCTTTGGCAGGGAAGACACAACGATAATAGCGCAGATACAGTTCAGTGATATACATTCCATAGTGTAAAAAGGCGGGATATCATGGAGAATACACACAACAGCAGCATAAACACAGATGCTCCCGAAAAGAACACACAGCTAAAGGATGATTTCTGGAAGCATCCGAAAACGGTAAAGCCGCTGATGATCTTTTTAGCTGTCCTCGGAGCAGTGTGCGCGGTTTGGATGCCCGCGCTGGCGCTCATTGAGGCCTCCGCTATAATGGGACTTGGCGCAGCAAATGAGGATAAGGGCATACGCAGGCTGGGATTCGTACTCAGTACTGTCGTTATAATATTGGCAGCCGTGTTTTTTGTGTGCCTGAAGGTCCTGAAGCTCTATGATATCTGATGAATATCAGTCAGGGAAAAGAAATAAGGTGATAGCTTGCCCGAAGATGCAAAAATGAAAAAAGCTTGGCTGCCGATGACGGAGACCGCATTCTATATCCTGCTGGCGTTGGGCAAGCCCCGTCATGGCTACGGCATTACAAAATTCGTTTCGGAGCTCACCGAGGAACGCATAAAACTGGGCTCCGGCACTATCTACACGACACTTTCAAAAATGCAGAAGGACGGACTTATCGCCATTTACGATAATTCCGACAAAAAGACGGTGTATGAACGGACAGGCTCGGGCGACATGATACTTGCCGCGGAAAAGGAACGGCTGAGACTCGTTTATGAGAATATAAGAACAGTGGAAGCGAGTGAGAGCGCATGAGAACAGCGTTAAGACTCCTGTGCGCCGACCGCTTTGCAGTATATGAAGGGAGCCGGCTATGAAGGTTTTTCGGCCGCTTTGGTTTGCGGATATCGTAGGCACGGAGCAATGGGTGAATAAAATGGCTTCTCAGGGCAGGCTCCTTTCCTCTCTCAGTCTGGCCGGCAGCTTTGAATTTGAAGAAGGTTCTCCCACCGATAAGCAGTACCGTATCGTCTTTATGAAAAAGTGCGGCGGGGATAATAGCACAGGGCTGGGAAGAGGTCTGCGGTACAAGGGATATCTATGCGGTGCGCACAGACGACAAAACAGCGAAGATCTCCTATTCGGGAGTGCAGGCCGTGTGCCGCTTTATAATGCTGGGTCTTTTCTTTCTGATATGCTTTTGTATCGGAACGGTCATAGGCAGCACTATGGCACTGATCACCGATGCGATAGACGGCGAGACGGTCGTTCCCGCAGAGTTTATTCTCCATAGTATACCGTTTTACATAATGACTGCGTTGGTAACGGTGCTGATCGTTATTTTCCTGCGCGGGCTGAAAAGGATCCCCAAGGAGGATGCGGTAAGGATGGGCGGCAAGCTGCGCACAGTGCCCGCGGAAAACTTCCGCTACACCCCCGCAGAGGAAAAGCAGCTCATCAAAGAGGGCAGGCTATTAAAGAAGACAAAGCTCGGCTGGTTCTACAACCCCGACAGGATAAACGCCTACATACAGCAGATGGCTCGTGAGGGCTGGCTGCTCTATCGCCTTGATGATATGGGCACGGCGTTTTTCTTTGAAAAGGGAGAGCCTGCGAATATCGAGTTTGTGACCGATCTGCAGTCCAACTGCAGCGAGGAATATTTCAGCTCCTGTGCGGAGGACGGCTGGAAGCTGGAATTTGCAAGCTTTGCCCGTGTGTGGAGCTATGCCTGCTGGTCAAGGCGGTATGAAAGCGAGCGCCCCGATTTTTACAGCGACAGCGAAACAAAGTATGAGCACGCCAAAAAATTCTTCATCTCCACAGGACTGCCCGTGCTGTTCTTTGGCGCGGCGACCATTGCGGCAATGATATTTTTCATAGCAAAGCTTTCAGGCGGAGAGATGTTTGAAGAGGAAGGAATGGAAGTCCTTGTGCTCTCCTTCCTGCCCTATCCGCTGGTGTCAGCAGAGCTGATGATATTCGGCATCAGCAATCTTAAATACTATCTCGATGCCCGCAGGGACAGGAAAAACAATGAATAAAGACCATTCTTCCCCCGTCATCCATGACGGGGGAAAGACATAACCACAACGCTTTGAAATGTTTCTTAAAATCAGATTAGGTTTGCATTAATCATATTGAATTATCACCTTACTGGTGGTATTATTATCTATGCAATGGCGGATCGTCATGATCCGCCGTGCTGTACAGGTCTTTGCTTTACTGCGGTGCAACAGTGAACTGCGGCACGACGGCTGTACATGACAGGGGCGCAGAGCCCCGAAGGAGGATATGGATATGGACGCTTTGTATGATGTTAATAATCCCGAAAACAGCACAGTCTCTGCAGGTCCCGATCCGGTTCTTGTGAGAAAGCGCGTGAAGCGCTCCTACGGCTCGGCAACATCTGCGATGCTGATACAGCTTGCGGTAACGCTGGCAGTAACACTGGGCTATTCATTCATCAACGGCGCTGCTCTGGCAGTAAAGCTGAAGGCAGAGCACCCCGAGTTTGACCAGATGCAGCTCACCGCCGAAGCAACAAAGGCCGCACAGGAAGCGGGCAGCTCCTTCACGGGGATCCTGTTCACATTCGGCGGCGCATTTCTGGGGCTTCTCGCTGCTGTGCTCATCGGCCATAAATCGTTGGGTGCCTTCAGCATAAAAGACAGCTTCAACAAGGATTTCAGAGTCAAGCTCCTGCCTCTGGGACTGTTCAGCATAATGGCCATACAGCCCGTTGCTATTGTAATAAACGCACTGCTTGTGGCTGTTACGGGCTCTACGGGAATGCCCGAGGAATTAGCGCAGTCATTTGAGCTCACCGATGACATTGCGACGAATATACTTATCCTGTCGTATGTCTGTGTCATAGCTCCGATCATGGAGGAGCTTCTCTACCGCGGATTTATCCTCAATGCCCTTTCCCCCGTGGACAGGAAATTCGCAGTCATCGTCTCCGCCTGCCTCTTCTCCCTCATGCACGGCAACTTCATGCAGTTCCCCAACACCCTTCTTGTGGGGCTCCTGCTGGGCTATACCGCAGTGAGGTCGGGCAGCATAATCCCCTCGATACTCACCCATATCGTGCTCAATGTAACGGCCATGGTCATGAGCCTCGTAGGCGAAAAGGGCGGAGAAACAGCTATGGGGATATTCCTGATATGTGAATTCGTTCTCGGTCTGGTGTTCATAATCACCTATCTGAAGAAAAACGGAAAGATAAACAACGAGACAGACGGCATGGTAACGGGCTACCGCGCACCGCTCCCCGCAGAGTCGGCAAACACGGTAAAGCTTCTCTTCTCCTGCCCTTCGTTCTGGATAGTTGTAGTATATTATCTCTTCAATGCGGTCGTTCTTCTGGTCGCAAGCATGGCTCCCGCAGCATGACATAAGGACAGTCCGCTATCGCATATCATAAACAGAAAGGCAGCAAGGGAAATGTCAGTTCTCAGCGTACAGGGACTTACAAAGTCCTACAAAAAGGGCGTAAACGCCGCGGAAAATATCAGCTTTGATATCGACAAGGGTGAGATATTCGCCCTGATAGGCCCCAACGGTGCGGGTAAGACCACCACCATCAGAATGATCGCCACGCTTCTTACTCCTACCGACGGCGACGCATTCGTAAACGGCCACAGCATAGTAAAGGATCCTGCAAAGGTGCGTGAAAATATCACCTATCTTCCCGATGAGGCAGGCGCGTACAAGACCATGAAGGGGATAGATTACCTCTACTTCATGGCGGGGCTCTACTCCTCAGACAGGGCGCAGGTGGAAAAGTATGTGGAGCGTGCGGTGGATATGTGCGGTCTGGGCGACCGCCTCGAGGAAAAGATAAACGGCTACTCCAGAGGAATGATAAGAAAGCTGCTGCTTTCCCGCGCGGTAATGAACCGCCCCGCCCTTGCGATACTTGACGAGGCCACATCCGGACTGGATGTTATCAACGCACTGGATATACGAAAGACAATAAAGCGGCTCTCTAAAGAAGAGGGGATGAGCTTTCTCCTCTCCTCACACAATATGCTGGAGATCGAGTTCGTTTCCGACAGAGTGGGGATAATCTCCGAAGGGCATATCCTTGAAACGGGCACTGTGGAGCAGCTCAAGGAAAAATACGGCGCAGGAAATCTGGAAGAGGTATTCCAGACGGTTATCGGTTCGGAAAGGAGTGCGCAGATATGAAATTCGGGGCACTTCTGAAAAAGGAGCTTTCCCAGCTCCTCACAAAGCAGGCTATACTCTCCATGGCCGCGACTATGCTCATCTTTATATTCATGGGGCAGTTCATGGGCAGCACGATGGAAAAGCTCGATGAAGACAGCTCGGAGAACAGCGGAAAGATCACCGTGATATGCTGTGACGACGGTGAGTTCGTCAAAAATATGTTCGATGAGCTCCGCGCGGACGGTGTGACCGTAAATGTCCTTGATTCGGGCAGTGACCGGAATTCATGGAAGCAGACGATGGATGAGAATTCCCTCAGAAGCATCACCGTTATCCCCGAAGGCTTTTCCGAAAAGGCTGAAAAGGCCGACCTTGAAGACAAGGCGCAGCTTATAAAGCTCACATCTGTAGACAGTACGGGGCTTATGAATATGATAGACGATGTTTCGTCATCCTCGAACGATGAACGCATCTACACCTATATGCGCGACTACTATGCGAAGATGAACGGCATCACCACCGATGATTACGACCTTATGGACAGCCCTCTTGCCGAAAAGGAGCTCACTGCCGCAAACGGCGCGGTAGCGGAGATATCCCCCTCAACGGTGTCGGGCATACTGATGGCGTTCAATTCCGTTATGCCCTTTGCAATATTTATCCTGCTGATGATGGCATCCACCATGATAATGACCGCCATCTCCACGGAAAAGATCGACAAAACGCTGGAAACTCTCCTTTCCGCTCCCGTGTCGAGAGTGAGCGTGCTGGTGGCAAAGGTGCTTGCCGCACTTATCACGGCGCTTATCAATTCCCTTGTCACAACGCTGGGCTTCGGCTTTTATATGATCAGCATGATGAACAGCGGAGCATATTCCGATATGTCGAGCGGGATGTCCGTTCAGACCGCAGAGGGTATGCAGGCTATGTCCGGCGCGGATGTGGCAGCAGCCCTTGCACAGCTCGGCATCAACATTTCTTTCGGCAATATCGCGCTGGTATTCTTTGAGCTTTTCATAACCATTGCGATAGGCCTGTGCCTCTCCCTTATCGTGGGCGCGATGGCAACTGATGCACAGTCGCTCCAGACACTGCTCATGCCCGTTATGTTCCTCACGATGATCCCCTTCTTTGTAACAATGTTCGCGGATGTGAGCAAGATGGGCATTGTGGGCAAAGTCGTGATGTTCATTATCCCCTTCACCCACGCATACACAGCTATGGGCAACATCGTCTTCGGCCATACGGGTATGCTGATAGGCGGGCTGATATATCAGCTTGTCTTCCTTGGCGGCACCATGTATGCGGCTGTGAAGATATTCACTACCGACCTGCTCTTTACCATGAAGCTCCCCGAGCCGAGGAAAAAGGCAAAGAAAGGCCTGCTTTCCGGAAAAGCGTGATAAAGCGGAAACAATGTATGAGCCTCCCTCCGGGAGGGAGGTGTCACACGAATGTGTGACGGAGGGAGATCGTCCGCAGACATAAAACAACAGAGTGCAGACTAATATCCGACGCAGATACTAAAGTCAGTGCTTTAGTCGGATA
>CAMHMM010000012.1 GCA_946186215.1 uncultured Ruminococcus sp.
GATTCGGGTATTGCTTCATCGTTCTGCGCGAGTGTGAGCGGCTTTGTGCCTCTTTCCTTGTAGCGCAGGGTGAGATAGATATACACGCTGGCATCCTCGCCTGTGAGCCCGGTAAAGGTCTCACGGTCAAGGTCGTAGTTTTCTATCAGGTAGCGGTATCTGTCCTCGATGACAGGGCCGTTTGCGATAAGATATGTGAGCACCCGCTTTTCTATCTGCCGCACGCGCTCGCGGGTAAGCCCCGCTCTTTCCGCGATGCCTTCAAGAGTTGCACCGTCGATCCTCTGCAGGAAAAGCTCTGCCTGCCTGCGGTTTGTGAACCCGTCGAGCACCTCGCGGTAGGATCTCATGGCGATACGGTATATGTTTTTTTCAAGGATCACCTGTCGGCTGGCCACCATCCGTTCGAGCACACGGGTGATCTCTGCTGCAGTGTACTGCCCTGAAAGCTCGGAAACGATAGCCTCGGCTGTCATGCCGCCGAACATATCCTTTTTCAGCAGCTCCTCGATACGGTCGTGTATCTCGATCACCTGTCCGCGTCGCGACACAAGGTCACCCCTGCTGAAATTGAGCGCTACCATAGGATCGGTGTGCTTTCTCAGCGCTTCCTTTACCTCTGTGAAGGATTTTTTTCCCAGGTTCGGTACATTGTCCAGCTCCCTGTCGCTGAGCTTTATCAGGTCTGAAAGATAGCCTATACCCTGATTTGTCAGGCATTTTACGGGACGCGCAGACATCCCCATATCCTCTATGGGGAGATCCTCATAATAAAGCCCCTTGTATTCAAAAACATCGTAATCGGTGACTGCATTGCCGCCGTCCGGGGTAAATGCCTGCGGCGGCTCTTTTAAGTATCTGTCCATAAGAGCGAGTATCTCATCTATGCTCTTTTTGCCCAGATTGTGTATATCCTCAAGATCAGCGGGGGAGAGCCGCATGAAATCGCGGTAATTGAGTATACCGGCGCGGCGGAGTGCGTTGTATGATCTTGCGGAGAGAGACAGATTCTCAAGGGGGATCATTACATCTGTTTCTCTTTCGGTGTATTCCATATTCAAACGCTCCAAAATCATGCTTTTTGCATCATGCCACGGGTGCCGACTTGTTAACAAGGGAGATGAGTGCTGCGGCAAGCTCGCCTGTATCGGGCTTGGAGAACTGTGCCTGCGCACCTGCGTCACGGCATTTTTCCTCCATCCTGTCGTCGATGAGCGAGGAGAAGAGTATCACGGGGATGCGGCAGAGAACAGGATCGCTTCGTATCTTGCGTGTAAGCTCGATGCCGTCCATCTTGGGCATTTCGATATCGCTTATTATACAGGCAGCCTCTGCGAGGATATTGCCAGTATTCTTTCTCGAGCTGAGATATTCAAAGGCATCGAGACCGTTTGCAAAGGTGATGATGTTGTTAAAGCCCAGCTCGCGCATGGCAAGCTCTGTTTTTCTGCGCAGGAATGGTGAGTCATCCACAAGAATTATGGTTGCATCCCTGTTTTCCACGGGGGGCAGGTCTGCTTTACCCTGTATGAGATCATCCGTGCCGGAGATATCCGCCATGATCTTTTCAAAATCAAGTATCATGATTATGCGGTTCTCGATCTTAGCCACGCCTGTGGCGATGCCTGAGCTGCCGCCTGTCGAGGCTACCGAGGGAGCATCATTTATATCCTTCCACAATATCCGCTGAAAGCCCTTTACGGCGGTAACGCGGAACGCCACATTCATATTGTTGAAGCGGCACACGATGAATGTGCTCTTTCCCGTGCCTCTTTCACAGTTGAGTACCTTGTGCAGATCTATTACCGTTATGAGAGCGTCTCTGGGTATGAACACGCCCTCAACAGCCTCGGGTGCATTGGGTATGGGCGTGATTATGCAGTCCTGCATGATCTCGCTTACCTTGGAGATGTTTATGCCGTAGCTGTTCTGACCTACGGTGAATTCAAGCAGCTCGACTTCGTTTGCGCCGTTTTGCATAAGCATATTTGTCTGCATAAGGAAACCTCCGATCTTTTCTCACCTTAAAGGTGAGGCGGGCTGGTACTGCATTTCATTGATGTGTGATCATTTTATCTCGGATATGACGATAGCCTGCTTTGCAAGCTGATCATATCTTGTCTGGAACAGCTTCATATCGTAGGACACGCGCCCCTTGAGGGGATCGTTCACAGTCACGGTATTTCTGCCGCGGTCATAGCCTGTCAGGAGCAGACAGTGCTCTTCTGCAAGCCACGCCACTGTTTCGCCTGTTTCTGCATCCTTCCAGCGGCGGGTGATAAAGGGGGCTCTCATATCTATCGTAGCCCATACGATAACAGGACATCCCATATCCACACAGCGCAGCACATCATCCAATGATGAGCCTGACATATTCACTATCCTGAAATCTCTGCCCTTTACATTGTCCAGAAAGCTGTGTGCGCATTTCTCAATAACGGGTGCATAGCAGCCGTAGGAATATTTGGTGCGGGGATCACCCACAAATTTGCGGCGGTACGAAACTGTGTTCACAGCGCCCTTTTCAAGGTAGTAATCTGCCAGGACTTCCTTTGAGATGGGGAAGCCCATGGAGTTTATCACCATCGTAAGAGCAGTGACCTCACAGCCTGTGGGCAGCTCGGGCAGCTGCATCACGGGATCAACGGTGACATATGCGGAATTCTGCTTAGGTCTGCGCCCCACATAGGTCTTTATCATATCCGATGAGCCGCCGCCCTTCTGGCGGTTGGCGCATATCACATTGTAGTAGCCGCTGCGAAGGCCTTTCAGCTTGATGCTTGCTGCGGTCATAGGGTTCCATGTGCGCCCGCCGTCGGTGCTCACATAGTAGTTGCCCTTCTTGTCATAGTTTTCCACCGTGACGGTGATGGCTCCCTGCGAAAAATTTACCTCGGGAGAGGTCATCACGCTGAGCTTTATCTTGCTCTTGCTCTCGTCTGCCGAAACATGGGCTGTGGTGACATAGGGAACATATTTCCTGTCGCCCTTTCTGCGGGCGCAGAGCTGGTAATCACCGGGGTTTATCTTTTTTATGCGTACTCCGCTGCTGTCTATCTGAAAATAGTTCTCTCCGCCGTCAACACTGAGCTCTGTTTCCTCGCTCTTGTTAGTGCCTAAAAGCTTTACGGAAAGACCGTTGCTGTCTATGGTGTATGTAAGGTCTATCGCCGCAGCGGAGGATGCCCCCATTGAAAGCGCCGTAACTGCGGCGGTGACTGCTGCGAGCGTTCTTTTTCCAAATAATGATCTGATGCTTTTCTTCATGCTGTGCCGTACAGTGGGATCACTGTACTTTTATCTTCTCTCCCTCAAACATAAATCTTATATCCTTGTCGTAATCGGCTGTGGAAAGCAGCGCGTGAACATTTCCCTCATCCTCGTAGATGATGCAGGACATGGACGGGCTGCGGTTATTCACATACAGGTCGCCGATAACGGGATGCTCATGCATATCCCCGTCCGACAGGACGGAAAACCTTTCTTCTTCCGTTACATCGCCGTATTCAAACGGCACAAGCTCTGCCGCCTCTTCCGTATCACAGTAGAGGGTGAATGAAAGGTAGAGCCTGTCATTGTCAAAATTGCGGTGTATGCGCACATAATCAAGGCTGCCGCTTTCCGAGAGCTCCTTTGCATCAAACTGCTCTACCGCTGCCGCGGCAAGCTTCGCGGAGGGCGCTGTTTCATGCACCGCATACACAAGCGCCACATTTGCTCCCACAAGCTTTACGCCTATGTAGCACACCGCGAATATCAGGATGGAAAGCACCGTATAAAGCCCGTTTTTCGGGTCTCTCGGCGGCCTGCCTTCATCCTTATCCTGCGCGGTATCCTGCGCCTGACCTGTTTCTTCTGTTATATCTGTTTTTTCATTATCCATGTGAGTAAACCATGCTTTGAAGCTGATATATTTTTCGTGTGTAAAGCGGGCTTATGGTCAGTGTCCGCGAGCAGACGGGCAGTATCTGAGCCGCTTTCTGCGCATCGCCGCACATATAGTACAGATATGCTATGCTGAACTGCCTTCTTGCGCTTTCAAAGGAGACCTCTGTCACCTTGCCCGGCACGCCGATATCTGCGCTTAGCGCAATATGCAGAAGCTCTGCGGTCACAAGGTCTGTGGAAAGAGCCTGTGCATGATCGCCGCAGACAACCATATAGGTGCGCGCGATCTCCACACAAAGGCAGAATATCTCAAATTCCCTGTCTTCAAGATGCTTTGCGACCACGGGTTCAGCCTCTTTGTACAGTGCAAGTGCCGACTGCATATCATCCATGCTTTCGTAAATATCGGTCATAAGGTCGTAATACCGCAGCTCGTTGACCGCAAGTGTCCTGTCTATGGAGCCTGCTGCCTCCAGTGCGGCCTGCGGATCATCCAGATACAGGTATATATAGCCAAGCTTGTACAGGTAGTAGCCCTTGTTGCGCCGTGAACCGGATTTTTCGGCGGCTTCGCGGTAAAGCTGTGCTGCCCTTTGGCTCACGGGATCGGATTTTGTTCGGTAATACACCGGCATTGTGAGCATTGACTCGGGTGTGAGGTGATATGCGAACGCATAAATCATCGTGGCTGCGATGATCAGAGCAGCGCTGATGCCGCTCAGCAGATGCAGCTTTTCGGGAGATGCCATCATTCCCGCAATGAAATTGAGCAGCATGGTGACCGCACAGAAGTACAGATATATCTTCTGCCCTGTGCCGTGCCTGCGGTAGCGCATCCTGATATATTCGGGCGTAAGTCTGTTCATATGATCTGCAGGATATAGAATTTAAGGTATTCCGTTTCGGGAACGCCCATGAGTATCGGGTGATCGGGAGCCTGCCTGCGCTCCTCGACAAGTCTCAGCGAAACTCCCGCAGCCTGTGCTGCCTGCATGAGCATATCCTTGAAAAGGTCGGGTGTCATGAAATGTGAGCAGGATGCAGTGGCAAGAAAACCGCCTCTGGGCAGCAGTCGCATTGCAAGAGTGTTGAGCTCAAGATAGCCGTTTTTCGCATTGCCCACTGTCTTCCTTGATTTTGTGAAAGCGGGCGGATCAAGGATGATCATATCCGCACTCTTGTCGTGATCGGTCAGCCTTTTCGTCAGTATGTCGAACACATCGCCCTGTATACAGTCGATATCAAGGGAATTCAGTGCGGCGTTCTCCTTCGTCATCTCGATAGCCGAGGCTGAGATATCCGCAGCGGTGACATTTTTAGCCCCTGCTGCAGCGCAGTTTAGCGCAAATGAGCCGGTATGTGTGCAGCAGTCAAGGACGGTGCGCCCCTTTGCGATGGCAGCCGCAGCACGGCGGTTGTATTTCTGATCGAGGAAAAAGCCCGTTTTCTGGCCGTTTTCCACATCCACATGGTAGCGTATGCCGTTTTCTGTGATGACAGTGCGGGGCGGTGTATCCCCCTCGCGCATATACCAGCCGCAGCCCTGCTCCATGCCTTCAAGCTCGCGTATTTTGGAGTCGTTTCTCAGGTACACGCCGCGTATCGTCTGTCCGTCTTCGCGGAGCATATCTATAAGCGGCGGGATTATCATATCGCGGCGCATATCCGTGCCGAGAGAGAGTATCTGCACAGAAAGCAGATCCTCAAAGCGGTCAACAGTGAGCCCAGGGAAAAGATGAGCCTTGCTGCGGAAAGATCGCTCATAGGCATCACAGATTTTCTGTACTGCCACGCATAGGCTACTCTGCGCCTGAAAAAATCCTCATCGAATTTGTCATTGGTGTTGCGGGAAATTATCCTTACCGCGATCTTTGAGGCGGAATTATAAAAGCCTGTGCCAACATATTTGCCCTTTTCGCTGACAACATCCGCTATGGAGCCGTCGGACATACTGTCGGATGATATTATTTCATTGTCGTATATCCACGGATGACCGAAAGTGGTGCGTTTTCTGCACTTTTCCGTGACGGTCACCGTCGGGTTATCTCTTCTGTTCATAGCAATCCTTACCGTAAATAGTCAAATCAATATGCTGTATTATACCACAAAATAAATAAAATGTCAAGATAAAACACCGAATTTCCGTGAAATATCGGCAAAATCCGCCACCGAACGCGGAAAAAGCTTGAATTACTGTGATATCCGTGCTATAATATGTAGCGGACACTGTCCGCAACTTTTGACATTCGGGGAGAATACAATGGAGCTTTCGATCATCTGCCTAAAGCAGATACTTATTATGTTCATACTTGTGGGAGTGGGTGTGCTCAGCGGAAAAACAGGGATGATAGACAAGCACGCCAGCACGAAGATGTCCACATTCGTGCTGGATGTGGTAAACCCCGTGCTGATATTCATGTCCTACCAGACCGAATTCAGCGTGGAGATGCTGAAGGGACTGGGAACTGCCGCTGCCCTTGCCGCAGCGTCATTCGGGATGCTGCTGTTTGTGCTCTGGGTGCTTTTGCACAAGGACAGATCTGATGAGGCGGTCATAGTCCGCTTTGCGGCGACCTATTCAAACTGTGCATTCATGGGGATCCCGCTTATCAACGGCCTTTTCGGTTCCGAGGGCGTGCTGTATATCACGGGATATATCACGGTGTTCAATATTATGGTGTGGACACACGGAGTGATGCTCTTTGGCGGAAAGGGCAGCGCCGATATCAGGAAAATACTTACATCCCCTTCGATAATCGCAATATTCGTGGGCTTTATCTGCTTTGTGTGCAGGATACAGTTCACAGCCCTTGCGGATACTGTCGCTGCCTCGGGGAGCGCAGGCGGTATACTCTTGAGCGGGCTTCTCACTATAATCATCACCGCGGCAAACTATGTAAGCGGGCTCAACACGCCCCTTGCCATGATCTGCGCGGGTGTTACCATAGCCAATACCGACCTGAAGACCCGTATAAAGGATCGTCATGTGTATATCGCGGCGGCGCTGAGACTGCTTGTGTGTCCCGTGCTTTTCTGGGCAGTGTTTCGCTGGTTCCCTCTGCCGGAGGTCGTATTTATGACCATACTTGTGGGGGCGGGCTGCCCTGCGGCGGCCACAGGCACCATGTTTGCGCTGAGGTATGAAAAGCTGCCAGACCTTTCAGCGGTGATATTCGCGGTAACAACCTTGCTTTCTGCTGTTACCCTGCCGCTTATGGTAATGCTCGGAGGAATATAATCAAAAAGGCGGAGCCGTTCTGAAGCGGCTCTGCATTTGTTATATGCTTATATGCGTTTTATTCGTTGAAGACGGAGAATAAGGATCAGTCCAGTATCTGTGTATCCATGAGCTCTGCAAGCTCCTCCCGTGTCATCATGGTATTGAGCATATCTGCCATGGCGTTGGTGGTAAGTCTGGCGGGCAGCCCGAGATGCTTTAGCAGCTTCATCCTCAGCTCAGAGGAATTTGCTCCGCCTGTGAGCCCCAGCTCAAACAGGAATGTCTTGTCAATATCGCGGCGGCGCTCACCGTCCTGCCCCTGCAGAGCCTTTTTCAGAAGCTCTTCGAGCAGGTCGTTTTTCATGCCCTCAACGCCCAGCTTGCCCTCCTTCGAGGGCTTTTCCTTTCGCCGTTCCTTGCCGAAGATGTCGGGGATATACACATTGATTATATCCGCGTTTTCATCCAGACAGCCCTTTATGTAGCTGCGTATGGCAAAGCCCGCTCTGTCGCTGTCGGTGATTATGATTATTCCCGTTGTTCGTGCATAGTGGCGCAAAAGCTCCAGCTTTTCGCTGTTTTTGAAAACGCCGAAGCCGTCAGTGCAGATTATGGTGCCGTCTATCACACCCGAGAGCCGTATCTTGTCGTATTTTCCCTCGACCACTATTGCCTTGTCGGTTTTGAGCATACCCTGTCAATCCTCGCCATTTCTGAATTTTTCAAAGGCGGTGCTCAGCTCATCGGGCACGCCCTCTTTTTCGAGCACCTCAAGCGCTGCCCTGCGGCAGGCGGTTCTTATCCCGTCTGTGAGCGCTTCCTCGCCGCACTCTTTTTTTAAAGCGTATTCAAGCCATGTGAATACGAATTTCTGCCGGTCACATACGATATGCTGCGCTATCTGCCGGTAAAGCTCCGTGAGGTTTTCCTCTGTCGGCTCAAAGCCTGTTTGGAACAGACCGAGAAAATCGCTTATCGTACCGCCTGTCACCGCGCTTTTTCTGAAATATTCGCTCAGGACGGGATCATCGCTGTCGGTGAGCCTGCAGAGTACTTCAGAATATTTTCTGAACACCGCAGAGGAGTAATATGCCCCGCAGCAGGCATATTTTTCACATATCTCAAACGGGCGCTCTGCAAGATATTCCAGCCAGCGCCTGTCAAGCGTTTTTTCCTCATCATAGGTTACGGAAAAATAGGCCTGCCTGTTGTCCGCCCCCGAATACAGAAAGGGGGAGAAAAGCTGATATTTTCCGTCCTTGAAGGTAAGGCCGCCCAGTATATACAGTATATCCTCGTCGGATATCAGCGGAGAACTCATCCATTCATCATAGGCGCGGCTGCTGTCATTTGCGATATCGTGATACAGCTGCACGGGGATGAATGTGTCGGGGTACTGCTCGGTAATCAGGCGGATATCCTCCGCAAACTCAGAAGCATCGCCGTACAGGTCAAACGAATCCCACATGGTGAGGATCACTATGTCGCAGAGCATCCCGAGGAAGGTGGATGATGTGCCGTTTTGCCGTTCAAGCTCAGCCCGTTTTTTAAGAAAATCATAGGGGCATTCTGTCAGGTCGAGAGAACTAATCTCCGACCATTGTATGTTGATGCGCCTGAGCTTTTTCCAGTTGGCCGCGATCCTGCGGTAGACATTGATCAGGCGGGGAGACTGCTTGTAGTGGCACTGGCACAGCAGATACCAGCCGCTCGTGCAGAGCTCGGGCGTTGCGGCAGTCTTTTCGAGCGCTCTGTCAAGGAAGGACGAAAGCTCCGCCGCCACGATATCCGAGGCTGTGTCGCTGCGGGCTTCAAAAAAATAGTCTGCAAACTTTTCGGAGCCGCCTGCCTTTCCCCAGAATGCATCTGCCGACGGGGTGCGGAACTTGGCCAGCTCGGCTGTCAGCTCCTTATCCGAAGAGCCGCCCGCAATAAGGGATATTATCTTTTTGCATTCGTTGTCATCAAGGTAATTCATAGCTTACTTTTATCACGCCATCGAGGAGTGGATTATCTCTTCTGCAAGGTTGCGCCCCTCACGGTACAGCCGCACGATGAACGCACCGTACAGCGCAAGGCTTTCTTCGGAATATGTGGACAGCTCGCCGCGCAGGTATGTTTCATAGGATGCGGCAAATTCCGTGTCCTCATATGAATGGATAGCCCGCGCCTTTGCTGCGGTCTCAGGCTCCTTTGCTGCAAGATCTTCCATCATTCCGACCTGTATTGGCACGATCGCATCAATGAGCGCCTGCCGTCTTTCGTCTACGGGAGGGAGCTTATCCTTTATCTGTTCAAATTCATCAGGTACGGTGTATCTCATCATGTAGCCGTATTTTTCAGTGATGATATTGCGCCCCTGTGCGGCCGCCTCTGTGAAATCACGGTACACCGACCACAGAAGCTCTTCATCGAATGTATAATACTGGCTCAGTCTCATGATAAAGAAGGTCTGAGGATCGTCCTGGCAGGATGCCCGCCCGCCCTTGTTGTGGACCTTATCGAAAAGCTGCCATTCAAGCTGGGCTATTTTGTCTGCGATATTCACACGCCGCGCCTTGTCGGTGATCTGTTCTGCCATTACCGCAAGAGGGGCTTTTTCTTTGAGCACGCGGCGGCTTATGATGATATCCTTTACTGCTTCGATTATTTCACTGTAATTATCTGCGCCCTGTGTACATTTCTTTATCAGCGCGGCAAATGCGGGGAAGCTTTGCTCCGTAAAGCGGTACAGCCATTTCTGATATGGTGCGAGCCTGCCCGATGCGGCGGCATATGCGTTCATGGATGCTTTTATAAATTCGCCGCGGCACAGCATCTCCGCCACGATGTCGCCTCTTTTTCGCATACGCTCTATGTTGTATTCACCGTTTTTGCTCATAAGCTCCAGCTGTGCTGCGAGCTTTGCCAGTGCATCCGCATAGGGACGGTTCAGTATTGCTTTTCTTATGCGGGAAAATTCACCGCAGTAGTCAAAATATACCTCACCGTTTACCGCACAGGCAAGATCTTCATCGGGGATGAGCTGAAAATCCTCTGCTGTTCCGGGTATAGTGCCCAGTATCCGCTTATAGTAGCCGCTCACGGTCATAACGCCCCTGCGCCCCGAGGTATTGCTGCTTTCGCTGTGGCGTGTCCCCATGAATTCGCGGGGCAGCAGGGAATAGGCCTTTTCAAGCCGTTCCTTTAAGCCCTCTGGTGCATCGTCGGATATAAATATGCAGAATGAAGCGCCAAAATCATGATCGCGGGACTGCTCATCATCATAGCCGAAGCATTCCGAGCCCTCGCCGCACATTCCGCAGGCAAGAAAGTTCATCTCATCGCGGAAATTCCGCCTGAGCACAGGCTTGCCGAAGGCCTCAAAATATCTGCGGGAAAGCTCCATGCCAGATATGTCAGGGCGCTGCGGGCTGTGATGAGTTTTTTCGTAACACAGTGCAAGATTTTCGCTCACTATATCATAAAAGCCGCATCTGCCCATATGGAGCAGTATCTCCGAAAGTGCTGCTTCATACAGCTCCTCTGCCTTTGCATATTCGGCCTTTGCCGCCCTGGCATCGCCCATTGCGGCCAGTGCCGCACTGAAATGAAAATCCGATGGGGACATACCGCTGAAATATTCAATGGAGAGCCGTGCCTGCTCCTCTGCACTGTCAGGAGCGCCGGTCTTTGTCATGCACACAGAGAGATTTGCCCTTGTAATGGCGATCTTTCGCTCATCGCCGTTTTTTTGTTCTGTTTCAAGGGCGCTTTCAAGATATTCGCGGGCTTTGATAAAATCCTCTTCCTGCTGGCACAGCAGGGCGATATTGTTGTAATAGCTCGAAAGCAGGTGGGGAGCGGTATCGCGTATCTTTAGAAATATTCCGTCATATACGCGGCGTGAATCCTCATATCTGCCGCCGGCCCTGTAGGCGTTGGCAAGGTTCAGCATCGCCGAAAGGTAGTCGGCCGAAAGATCATCTCCGATAGCGGAGAATATTTCCTTTGAGCTCTCGGCACAGGCTATTGCGGAGGCGTTGTCGCCCTTGTCCCTGTAAAAGCCTGCAAGCTCATTGAGCAGATACAGCTCTGTCTGTGTGTCACCCGTTTCCCGCGCTTCGGACAGGGCGTTTTTCATATATTCCTCTGCCTCATCAAGGCGGTATTCGGAAAGAAGGCTGTCTATATCTTTTCTGATATCCTTACTCATTGTATGCACCTTTCTTTAGCCTCGTTAGCCGCACACGAGATCCGGCGGTCTGTAGGGGGGCTGGTTTTCGCGGGATCCGCTTATTTCCTGCTCCTTTTGTGATAGCTCTTGAAGTCAAATCCTGTCACATCGCATATATAATCCATGATACACGAGCTCATATCCACAAGCTGGCTGCATTCGGAGGGAGTGAGTTCCAGCGGGATGTCGGCAGGGTATCGTGTTTCAATGTAGTAGCGGTTGAGTACGGCACTTTCGTCTATCCAGTCTATAAAGGTATCATCCAGCAGGGCACACTGCTTGCACAGCCATGTAAGATTGTGGCCGTCCGGCAGGTGGTGGCTCTTAAAGAGGAGAAAGCCCTTCAGCGCCTTTTCTATGCACTGCTGGCAGTGGAATGCGGATGTGAGCTCCATGCCGGGTACCTTTTCAAGCTCCCTTGCGGCGATCCTGTCCAGCCAGGCATGGTATATCCAGTCGTAGAACCGCTTGCTGTCGCCCTTTCTGCTACTTCTTGACATAAAGGAGCTCACCGCCGTTCTCTACTCTGTATGCAAAGGTGTTGTCTTCCTGTGCATATTCGTTCCAGTCCGAGATGTTATACACGATGAAGTCCACAGGCAGGGGAGTGTCTATTTTGATGAGCAGGCGTTTTTCCTCTGCCTTCGGGGATATCCCGTCATCTACCACGATGCACAGCTTCAGTGAGGTGACCTCGCCTTTTATATTCGTCTTTTTCGATACAAGGTAAATATAGGATGGATCGCACATTTCAACGATGCTTTCCGTAAGTCCTACGGGCATATGGTCTGTCATGATAACCGCTCCTTTGCGTCTTAAAATACATCCGCAGGCTCCCTGCGGCCGCCTGATATGATTATACCACATCCTGCGGATATAATCAATAGCGGCCCGGAACTATTATTGCGCAAAAGACCGGCAATTCGTATCTTTACCAAATCTTTATCATTTCTTTACTGCTTTCTTGATGTTTATATGTTACTATTCATACGAATCATACGAAAACCGATAAAGTCTGTATGGCGGCATATCCGCGGTGAATTAAGCGTTATATCGCAATAGGCAACAAAAAAAAGGACACTCAAAAATCTTTTTATTACAAATTCACAATAATGATACAAATTTATTGACAAATAATACAAGCGCTGTTATAATGGATTCTGTGTAAAATTGATCATACATATCCATTGCTATATTGTCCATTATTCGCAGAAAGGGGAACAAAATGGAAGACAAGAAGAAAAAGAAGAAGAAAGTGATAATATTCGTTGCCATTCTGGCAGCTATCGTTATCGCAGCTGTGGTACTTATCAGCATTTTCGGCAAGAAGCCAGCAGAAATGGTGTCTACCGTAGAGGTGGAGACGAGAGACCTTGAAAATTCCGTATCCTTCAGCGGTACAGTTGAGTCAAAGGTGTTCCAGAAGGTGGCATCCGCTGAGGATGCAAGTATCCTTGCTATCAATGTCAAGGAGGGCGACAAGGTAAAGAAGGGCGATGTTCTCGCAACTCTTAACACCAAGGATCTTGAAAACGAGATCGCACAGCAGAAGGCTACCATCGAGGAATCCGGCATCAAGACCGACTATACTGTTTCCGATGCTGAGAAGAAGTATGAGGAGGCCAAGCGCCAGATCGACGAAGGCACCTATTCCGAGCTTCTTTCTGCCAAGACAGCCCTTGACAACGCCAAGACAGCTCTTGACAATGCACAGGTGAACTATGACACCGCTATCGGCAAGCAGGGCACCAACAGGGATGATACGCTCGTTACGGCTCAGAAAGCAGTAGAGACCGCACAGCAGGCTCTCAATGATGCAAAGAGAACAGTTGACACATCAAAGAATTCTCTTGACAAGCAGAGCAAATCGCTGCAGACCTCCAAGAAGAACTATGAGGAAAAGCAGAGACTTCTCAAAAACGCTCAGGACGATCTTGCAACTGCCCGCAGGGAAAAGGAAAATGAGGATTATTCAAGCATAATCACTCAGAAGAGAACGGTTGAGAGCACAAGAGAGGCTTATGAGGACGGTCTTTCCGAGAAGGAAAAGAGAATACTCAAGGCTGACGAAAAGTCCTATGAGGAGCTCAGAGAGAAGTATTACTATCTTGCACAGACCTTTGAGTCTGCGCACAACAGAAGCGTCCTTGCAGATCCCGACTTCTGGAAGGAACACAAGGAGGAGCCTGTTACCTCCGATCAGGTCAAGGAAGCCAAGAAAAAGTTCGAGGAAATGAAGAACACCATCGACGACCTCACCAAGGAATACGATGACAAGAAGAAGCAGCAGAAGGAAAAGTATTACAACGCTGTTGAGGATTATGCCATTGCCAAGGCTAAAATAGACATCAATCATGACAAGAATATTCTCAGTGCCATCAGAACTGTACAGACAAATGAAGCATCCCTTGAAACAGAGAAGCTGAGCTATGATTCAGCCAAGATCTCCTATGAGTCCGTGAAGATCCAGTACGATCAGGACAAGGAGCATTATGACAACAAGAAGCTGGCTCTTGAGGAGGCAAAGACCGCTCTCAGTCTGGTGAGCCTTAACAACAAGGATGCTGCTGTAAAGCTTCAGCAGGAGCTTTCCGACAAGAAGATCGCATACGCACAGGCACAGGAAAAGTACAATGTTGCTCTTGACAATGCAAACAGCTCTCTTGCATCTCTTAAGGCTGAGGCTGACAAGCAGAGAGTCCTCTCCAATACCAACGATCCCGCACTCGTAAAGCTGCGCACACTTGAGGAAAGACTTGAAAAGTGCGTTATCACTGCTCCCTGCGACGGTACCGTTACCAAGGTATACGCAGTTCTCGGTCAGAAGCCTTCATCTGCACAGGGCGGAAGCGCGCTGTTTATCATCGAGGATACGGATAATCTCCGCCTGAGCTGCGTAGTAAATGAGTACAATGCAGCTTCACTCACCTCTGATGCTGATGTTGTCATCACCGTTCCCGCTCTTGACAGCAAGACCTACAAGGGCAAGATCACAACCATCGCTCCCGCTGCCGTTAAGAATTCCGAGGGCAAGAGCGACGGTGCATACAACTTTGAGGTAAGCTCTGATATTTACGAGACCAGCGATACAGCCGTGCGCATAGGAATGTCCGCAAAGGGCAAGATGATAAGCTCCTCCAAGGATAATGCCCTTTCTGTAAGCTATGACTGCATAGGCACAGATGAGAACGGCAAATCCTTCGTGGCTGTTGCGCAGACCACACCCAAGGGAAGCGTTGCCCACAGGATACCTGTTGAGAGAGGCTTTGAGTCTGATGCCTTCGTTGAGATCATCAGCGCCGAGATCACAGATGGTACCAAGGTAATCATAAATCCCGAAAACTACACCGAGGGTCAGGCTATTTTAGTTATGCCCGACTAATGAGGTGCATATATGAGTACGGTTATCAGTTTAAATGGTATAGTTAAAAGATTCTATATCGGTCAGCCGAATGAGCTTGAGATACTCCACGGCATGACATTTGATGTAGAAGCCGGCACATTTGTTTCGATAGTCGGCCAGTCCGGTTCGGGCAAGTCCACGCTTATGAATATCATAGGCGCTCTTGACCGCCCCACCGAGGGAAAGTATCTGCTTGACGGCCTCGACATATCCACTGCAAATGATGCGACGCTTTCGGCGATACGCAACAAGAAGATAGGCTTCGTTTTCCAGACCTTCAACCTTATTTCGAGGACATCAGCGCTCAAGAATGTGGAGCTTCCCATGCTTTACGGCGGGATCGGCCCCAAGGAGCGCCACGACAGGGCTATGGAGCTGCTGAGGATCGTTGATATGGAGGAACGCGCACTGCACCAGCCCAGCGAGCTTTCGGGCGGTCAGAAGCAGAGAGTTGCCATAGCAAGGGCAATGGCGAACAATCCCTCCATAATCCTTGCGGACGAGCCCACCGGTGCGCTCGACAGCCGCACAGGCCGTCTTGTAATGGATCTTTTCCACAAGCTCCATGAGGAGCAGGGAAAGACCATCGTGTTCATCACACATAACAATGAGCTTGCTGCAGAAACGGACAGGATAATCACTATCGCCGACGGCAATGTTATAAATGATACGGGATTAAGGAACAAGCCGACTGCTGCAAGAAAGCTCAGTCAGTCCGATCTTCCCGAGGGAGCTGCAGAGAGCGGCGTTGCCGCTGTTGCCGGAAAGGAAGGTAAGTAAATGGGAATCTGGGAAAATGTTTTACTTGCCATCGCGGGACTCAGAGCCAACAGGATGAGAGCCCTGCTCACCATGCTGGGTATCATCATCGGTATCAGTGCGGTCATCACGATCAGTACACTGGGCTCGGTAATGCAGTCCTTCATCAGCGGTGCCTTCAGTGACCTTGTAACGATGGATTCCATCAATGTCTACTCCACACAAAAGCCGGATCCTGCGAGAAACTATTATCTTGAAGAGGATGATTATTCTATCGAATGCATAAATGATATGGCGGATCGCTTCAGCGATGATATTTCTGCATATGCCATATCGGCAGGTACGGCCAGCGGCACTGTTTCAGACGGAAAAAAGTCGAGAAATATCAACATAAAGGGCGTTAATGAATACGGCATTAAGGCAGACAGCTTCAAAATGCTCAAGGGAAGAAATGTTTCCGCTGAGGATATAGAAAAATACAGACAGGTCTGTGTTATATCCAACAGACAGGCAAAGACTCTTTTCGGCAGTGTGGATAATGCACTCGGCAAGACATTTACCGCATATGTAAAGAGCGACAACAAATCCTCAACTATGAGGGATTATACGATAATCGGTATCTATGAGTACAAGATGCCGGCCATCATATCCATGCTCGTCGGCGGAAGACAGGACAATGACTGGAACAGCGATGTGTATGCACCTTATTCCACCATATGCAGGGAAACCAACACGGAAGTCAGATTTTATTATTTTACCGTATATGCCAAGGATGCAAATAAAGCACCGGAGGTCGCTCAGAAGATCAAGGAATATTTTGATGAGACCTTCTATGCAAATAATGACTCCTATATGTGCTATACAGAGGCAAACAGTCAGCAGCTCGATCAGATAAACAATGTGCTCAATATCGTAAAGATAGTTATGTCCGTCATTGCAGCCATCTCGCTGTTGGTCGGCGGTATCGGCGTTATGAACATCATGCTCGTATCCGTTACAGAGAGAACGAGGGAGATCGGTGTCCGCAAGGCACTGGGCGCACCCAATTCCGCTATAAGGATACAGTTTATCGTTGAGTCCGTTATCATCTGCCTTATCGGCGGTATTATCGGTATCACGATAGGTGTGTCGATGGGTATGATCGCTTCGATCATTGCAAAGGCTACCATTGCGCCTCCTATCTTCACGGTCATCGTTGCAATGGGCTTCTCGATGCTTATAGGCGTATTCTTCGGTTATTACCCCGCAAACAAGGCGGCAAAGCTCGATCCTATCGAGGCACTCCGCTACGAATAAGGCGGGCAAAGCCCGCAGTTACCCGTGCGCTGATTTGAGGGTAAACTTTTATTTGACGCTCGGTAACTTTAATCAGAAGGAATGCTCCTCCCGCTTCTGCGAGAGGAGCATTTTTGCGTATAATGAATAGACCTTATCTTTCGGCGTAGTTTTGTATAAAGGTATGAACATTGCTCTCCATAGTATTATGAAGATGATGCTGTGGGGAGCAACTGCATACATAAAAAGTTCTCCCCTGCCAGAGCAGGGGAGAACAGATCAGACGATAGTAACTGCCCCAAAAGGCACAGTCATATAAGTTTCGAGCTGCTAATTGAAGTTTACTCACAAATCAACCCACGGGTAACAGCGGTGTTTCGCCGCCGGGTAACTGCGGGTTTTGCCCGCCTTATTCGATGCTGCAAAACAATACAAATAAAAGTTCCGAGCATCAAATAAAAGTCTGCCCTCAAAATAACATACAAGTAACAGCGGCGTTTCGCCGCCTTATTCGATGCTGCGAAACAATACAAATAAAAGTTTCGAGCATCAAATAAAAGATTACCCTCAAATCAACGCACGGGTAACAGCGGCGTTTCGCCGCCGGGTGGGTGCAGGCTCAGCCTGCTTATTCGCCGTTGTCGAACATGGAGCTAAGTCTTTCGATGAAGATGTTGCCTATGCGCTCATATTCAGCATCGTCGTCTATGGTGAGAAGTCCGTCTTCTTCGCCCTCGCTGTCAAACTCGACCTTGAGAACTACGAGCTCCTCGCCCTCATCCTCAGAATATTCCTCGGTATATGGAAGAAGTGCATAATATTTCTCATCATTTTCTTCGTATGTATCGACGATCTCAAAGGTCTGCTCCTTGCCGTCTTCATCGGTAAGGGTTATGAGATTAGATTCAGAATCCATTGCTGTCCTCCTCTCTGCAAGAAAACAGAGTTCACAGATTTACTAAAATATATTTATATTTTACACTATTTGGGCAAAAATGTCAAGCACTATTATATATAAAACA
>CAMHMM010000013.1 GCA_946186215.1 uncultured Ruminococcus sp.
AGCGGCTACTTACAAAAGAGAGTGCGGGTAACTGCGGGCTTTGCCCGCCGGCCTGGCCGACTAACTTGACAAACAGCGTTATTGGTGGTAAAATCATATAGTTGATGAAATAAGAATTCTTCTGAGGAGTATCGGAAATGTTTGATAATATAGATCTGAATGATTTTTGGGATAATGATAATAATGTGGCGTATTTGACGAGTGAGCCGGAGCCTTTTTCGGAAGAAACACTTCATGAGATAGAAAAGGAGATCGGATACAAATATCCGGAATCCTATATCACCCTGCTGCGTGTGCAAAACGGAGGATGCCCCCAAAAGCCAAGAGTAGGAGATACCGGATGGGTGATCGACGAAATTTACGGCATCAATAAAAATACTATAGATGAATACAAATTATGTACAGATTCAGGATGTCCGAACGCCTTAGTTCCCATATGTTCCAATGCCTACGACTATGACAGAATGTGTCTGGATTATCGCAAGTGCGAAAATAACGGGGAACCAAGGGTAGTTGGAGTCGATTTTGAAAGTAATACGATCAGTTTTCTTGCAAAGGATTTTGAATCGTTCATAAATATGCTTGTTCCTGAGGACGATGACGATGAAGACAGCGAGACAGTTGAGGACGAATTTGATCCTTATGAAGGAGTGCAGTTCACTCCCGTAGAGGGCGAGCAGAAAAAAGAACTGAACCGTGTTATATGGGGTGATCTGCCATGGGCGATCGGTTTCGCTGCATTCTTTATTCTACTGATCTTCCTGCTGAGCTTTAGTAAAAATGCCCTGTTAATACTGATCAGGATCCTGTCATATTTCCCGGCAGGATATGGCATCCTTGGCACAATAGCCGGTCTTATAGACTGTATTTCCAAGAGCAGGAAAACTTACGAAAGTTATGTTGATACTGTGGATGTGGTTTGGGAAGCTCATGAACCGCTCAATAAAAACAAATACTACGAGAAAAAGCAAAAAATCTTTTTGCGTCTGAAAAAGAGCAAGGTCGAAAGTTATCCGAATACCGACAGATTTAAAGAAGGCGACAGAGTAAGAGTATACAGGCCGAAAAACGGCGGAGAAACAATACTTGCAAAAGAGCAGGATCAATGACCGGAAAATGCAGAACGCTAATAATTCTCTTTGTTTTCTACACTGAATCTGTTACCGCTTTTTACTTTTTTCCTGTTCCTGCTTTTTTACAATTTCAACCCCGGATCCATGTCTGAATTCGGGGTTGTTCCACAGGCTGATACAGATAATCGCAGGTCCATCCCACATTATTTCTAATGAGATTATAACTTTACAAACAACAGAAAATATGCTAATATAGAAGCAGGATATCCTCATAATAGGGATATCTGTCGTTACCCGAAACTGTCACAGGGGGGATAAGCTATGGCAGGACACAGACAAAGAATGAAAAAACGCCTCAAGCGCCTGAAAATAGGGAAGAATCATCCCGTGTTATCGGTGTTTGTGTTTATGATACTTTTTACACTTACCGCGTGCATTGCCGCAATGTTCGTGGGAACATTCGTGCTTTTCCAGGTGGATTCTCGGCTTTCCAGCGAGGTTCAGACAGTATATCTGCTGAGTCGGTTCTATGATGAATGTGAGGACACCGAAAAAGGCTATGAGCTGCTCGACAGCAGCAATATGGATTATATCGTCACAGACGGCAACGGCAACATTATCCGCAGCCGCGGAAGTGACACCCGCTCGGACAGAACAGGGCTGTATTACGGGACATTTGATATATCCGACAGCGATACACTGCACTCGGTATATCTTTACGAGGATTCGGAAAAGCCTGTTATCAGACCTCATGATGATGATAACATACAAATAGATGTTCCGGGCTACGCACAAGAACTTGCACAGGGCTTAAAAAATCTTAAAGAAACAGACGAGCCTCATGATGATGCTGATGATGACACACAGGACTACAAGCTTTTCAAGCTTCCCGTATGGACGGGCATAGATGCCCGGAACAAGGGCGAGATAATTTATTACAAGTGCATGGTCACAGCCGAAATGAGCGATGTTGCATTTATCATTACGCTTTTTGCGGCAATATGCATCCTTTTGACGATGATAATCGTGATACTTATCGCAAACCTGATAAGAGGGGCTGCAAATCAGCGGAAAATGAGAAATCTTCTCTTTACCGATCTCGTACTTGGCAGCCACAACAAGCTCTGGTATTTCATCAGGGGCGATGTGATGCTTACAGGCCTTGGCAGTGCAAGAAAGAATTACGCAGCTGTCGATCTTGAATTCGTGGGCTACAAGCGATTTTGCGTATGCCATTCCTCAGAGGACGGAGAGAACGCGCTGAAGAGCATTTACAGCGTGCTTTCATCCAAGATCGGCAAAAAGGAGCTCTGCTGCCATAGCTCGGAGGACAGCTTTGCACTCCTTCTCGAATACAAGGATGAAGAAGAGCTGAAGCACCGCATAGAAAAGCTCATATCATCCATAACTCATGTGAAAGAGGATCACAAGATCGCATTCCACGGCGGCGCATTTCTTATGCCGAGCATACCCGGAAGCGGAAGATTTTCAAGGCGAATGGATGCCGATATCGAGACTGCCTACAACAACGCTTCCGCTGCTGCAGCTTCCCTTGCGGACAGAGATGGCTCGGGATACACCTTCTTTGATGATAAATTCATCGAGGAACAGCGCTGGGAGGATACAGTTTCTGATATCCAGCAGCAGGCTCTTGAAAATGAAGAGTTCGTTGTATATTATCAGCCCAAGTACGATCCTCGCACAAATGAACTCAGAGGCGCTGAGGCGCTTATCAGGTGGCAGTCGCCCCAGTACGGCTTTGTCACACCATATAAATTCATACCCATATTTGAAAAGAACGGCTTTATCACCGAGATCGACCACTACATGATATCCCATGTGGCAAGAGACCAGAAACGCTGGCTGGATGAAGGGCAGAAATGCGTGCCTGTATCCGTGAATGTTTCAAGAGCCCACTTTATCGAAAGCGACCTTGCAGAGCAGATAAGAGATATGGTTGATAAGTACGGCGCACCTCATGAGCTTATCGAGATAGAGCTGACCGAAAGCGCATTCTTTGATGATAAGAAGGCCATGATCAACACCATACGCCGCCTGAAGGAATACGGGTTTGCGGTATCTATGGATGATTTCGGCTCCGGCTATTCATCCCTTAACTCCCTCAAGGATATGCCCCTTGATGTGCTGAAGCTCGATGCAGGCTTCTTCCGCGGCGAGGAAGCGACCACCGAGAGAGGGGAGATCGTGGTAAGCGAAGCAATAAAGCTTGCCAAATCCCTTGATATGCGCACAGTTGCAGAGGGTGTTGAAGCCAAGGAACAGGTAGATTTTCTGGCGCATCTCGGCTGCGATATGATACAGGGATATTACTACGCAAAGCCCATGCCCGCAGATGATTACAGGGAAAGACTTATCACCGGAAGAAGTCAGGGCGGGGATATTGCCGATGCGGTTTGATCCCGTGAAATGAGGGACGGTTATGCCATTTTCCATTATCAGGAGCGATATTACCAAAGTTAAGGCCGATGCGGTGGTAAATGCCGCCAACAGCTCGCTTCTCGGCGGCGGCGGCGTGGATGGCGCGATACATCGTACGGCAGGGCACGAGCTGCTTGAAGAATGCCGCAGTCTGGGAGGCTGCAAAACAGGACAGGCAAAGATCACAAAGGGCTATCGTATGCCCTGCCGGTATATCATCCACACGGTAGGCCCTGTATGGCGCGGCGGTGAGAACGGCGAGCCTGAGCAGCTTTATTCCTGCTACAAAAGCTCACTGGAGCTGACCAAAAAATACGAATGTGAATCGGTGGTATTCCCGCGCTGCAGGTGGCGGTAAGCGCCATAAGGGATTTTCTTGATGAAAACGAGATGGATGTCCGCCTTGCAGTGCTCGACCGCAGTACGGTCGAGGTGGACGGAGAGCTTTTTGGCAGTGTTGAAAAATATGTAAATGATAACCTGAACACCACCCTGTACGACAGCGATGATTCGGATAAATGCTGCGGTGCGGTCAGTCCGAAGCCTCAGAAGCGCAGACTGTTTGACGGCTTTGGAATGCGCTCCGAAAAAGCTTCAGCAAAGGCGATTTCCTCTCCCCCAATGGCCAATAAATTTGACATGGCGGAGTACTGTGCGGCGGATATCGCGTTTGACAGGCTGGATGAATCCTTCTCCGAAGCGCTCCTGCGGCTCATAGATGAAAGAGGACTGACTGATTCTCAGGTATACAAGCGGGCAAATGTGGACAGGCGGCTTTTTTCCAAGATACGGAGCAACCGCGAATACCGACCGAGCAAGACAACAGCTCTTGCCTTTGCCATAGCACTCGAGCTGGATATCGACCAGACGGGCTCACTGCTCGAAAAGGCAGGCTTTACATTGTCCAACAGCATCAAATTTGATGTGATCGTAAGATATTTCATCGAAATGCGCAATTACGATATCTACACCATAAACGAAACACTATTCGCCTTTGATCAGTCACTGATCGGGTACTGAGAGGCCGGACAACGCTTAAAATATGGATAATTATACCGAAATGCTTGGCAATATCAGAAGCAGGGACGACTTTATCGCCTTTATGCGGCTTTTCTCAGCGGCACAGCAGGATACATCCGTCAGGGATTATCTTGAAGCACTGACCGCCTGGGCTGAGGATATGGACGGGTATTATAAAAATGCAGACAGGAAAGCCCCCGAAAATATCGACTGGGATCTTATTGCATCGCTGCTTTATGCAGGCAGCATCTATGAGTAAGCAAGTCTTCATATCAGGAGTGAAACATCATGAACAATGCAGAATTATATGATAAGCTGACAGAATGCGACGGTACAGATGTGTGGCTGCCGGAAATGGAATTTTTGCCCCGCGACAAAATGGAGTATCGCAAACAGCTCTGGAACGATACATTCTACCTGGATGATATGACCGTATTTGCCATAGACGGCGGAGGCGCTCTTTATGCGTGGCGGCCTGATGACAGCGTTGTATTTATTGACACAGGAAGCGGAGAGTGTGAGGAATTCGCTCCCGATCTGGCAGCTGCGATATACAGGCGCATTATTGAATTTGCAAACGGTGACTATGTGGATATGTGCTCTAATGAGGAAAAGGCGGATATGGATCCCGATGATGCGGAGTACTACACATCAGAGGATGATGCAGTCGCATTATTAAAGCAGTACCGCGATGCCTTCGGCAATTTCTTCACCATCGAGCAGAAGGAACATATCGAAACGCTGATAAGCCAGGGCTTTCTGCCCGACATCAACGCATTTATCACCGAGGAAGAGCTGATGCGCCTTATCCGAGAAAGAATAAAGGCCGACACGGCGGCTGTCAGAAATATATGCAGATAAACTGATTCCTTTACGATGCTCCGGAGCAATGCTTCGGGGCATTTTTCAAAAAAGGATTTGTCGCTTTCGGAGCGACCTTTTTTGTGCTAATTTGATGTACAATAAATACATCAAATGAAACGGAGGTCGATCCTATGAAAAAAGGTCTTACAGAAATAGTTTTTATACTTGACGAAAGCGGTTCAATGGCACATCTTACAGCCGACACCATCGGCGGCTTCAACAGCCTTATCGAAAGACAGAAGGAAGAGAACGGCGGGGCTCTGATCTCTGCGGTGCTTTTCAACAGCGAAAGCAAGGTGATCTATGACCGTGTTCCCCTCGAAAAAGTGCGTGGGATGACGAAAAAGGACTATTGCCCCGGCGGCTCGACTGCACTGCTCGATGCGGTAGGAAGCGCTGTCAAGCACATCAGCAATATTCACAAGTATGCCCGTGAGGAGGATATCCCCGAGCACACGATGTTCGTGATAACCACCGACGGAATGGAAAATTCAAGCAGGACATACACCGCCGCAAAGGTGAAGAAGATGATCACCGATATGCAGGAAAAGCGCGGATGGGAGTTCATTTTTCTCGGTGCGAACATCGATGCGGCAGAAACTGCGGGAACACTTGGGATAGCAAAGGAAACGGCTGTCGATTATAAGTGCGATGCAATGGGCACGGGCATCCTCTATGACTCTGTCTGCAACGCTGTTTCAAGCGTGCGGAAGGGCAGGAAACTGTGTAATGCTTCTGCATGGAGAGAAAGTATCGACCGCGACATGGAGGAAAGAGGCTAAACACTACACTTTTCAGAATGCAGGCATAAAGATCCGGCCGCTGTATCTGTATGATAACAGATACAGCGGCGTTTCGCCGCCCATAAAAGCTCCGAGTCCCAAGTAAGCGTTACCGTTCAAATGAAAGCACGGGAGGGTGCAGGCTCTGCCTGCCGGGTAGCTGTCGGCCTTGCCGCCGTCGTCAGTGATAAAATTTGTGAATCAGATAATAGTTCCGAGCTGCTATTGAAAAGTTACCTGTAAATAAGCGCACGGGCAGCAGTCGGCCTTGCCGACAGATTTGACAAACCAAAGAATATGTGTTAAAATACATACAACCGCTAAGATGTGAGGCTTGATCCTTAGTTTGTATAACTTCACGGTCAACGATCACTTCATTAAGACCTGTCGGTCATATGTATCAGCATGAGGTGAAGAATGAATTCACTCGAAATAAAAGTGATACCCGTATCGGATAATTACAGAAATGAGTGTTTTCTTATTGATGACATTCCTTTACATGAATATTTGAGCAAATGGTATCAAGAAAACGGATGGGGCGAGATACCGCAACCAATTGCACCTGTTGACGATCTCACCGTCACATGGAATGCCCCGTTTGACCATGACGGTGATGCAAGATTTATGCGTTTTCTCCTTTCAAAAGACAATGTGAATCTTCCGTTGCTTTCTTGTCCGGATGATCTTGATTTTTCTTGTGCAGTTATTATTGCGGAAGTAGAGAAAACAGAGAATTTTGTTTATTGGAAACGAATAGGCAGGATAAATCACTCTATTGAGATTTTTGATGAAGAAAAAGCACACGGGATCGCTTTTGTTGATGGTTATTCTGATGATGACTGGATAAAGTATAACAGCCCCGACTTACATAATGTCGATTCAGATGAATGGTGTGAATGGATTTCCGCCCACTGGTCAGAGGAACTATTCCGCAGGCGGATAAATTATACCTATCACTGCTATCAGGATGACAGAAATATAGACTGGATCTATGAGTGCAGCTGGTGTTTTGACAGAAAAAAGTATGAGGCTCTTGCTGCTTCATGCAAGCCGCATTGGTGCGACGACGCACGAAAAGAGGGATGACATTGAAAAAGCCCGATATATCTGCCCTGATCAACAAAATGGGCAAAAACAGGAATACGATCTTTCTTGTCATGTGCCTTATGGTGCATATCTCTTATTTTGTGACCTTCTTTATCATTGACGCAATCCCTCTGTGCCTTATCAATGCCGTAAGCTCCGTCTTCTATATTCTTTTTCTGATATTCTCAAAGGACAGGGAGCGCTCCGAAAAAGCGACCGTGGTCTCCTATTTTGAGATCATAATATTTGCCTTTCTCTGCGAGATATTTACAAGAAACACCTTCGGCTTCATATATTTCGTTATCGGAATGATACCGGTGGTATTCTATCTCTGCCCGTCATACGGCAACAAGCGCTTCTTTTTCCAGATCATAGGCGTTATCTCGGCGCTGATGATCAATCTTACTCCGGTATTGGTGCCTGAAGCATTCTTTTCGCAGGTTTACAGCAAGCTTTCTCCCTATGCAACTATATTTAATTTTGTCAATCTCCTGATCACACTTTTCACCGTGCTTTATACGGCGTTTTTCTATAAGCTTGAGCTTGATATGATCAGAAGCGAGCTTGATTACAGCTCCACTCACGATCCGCTGACAGGACTTTATAACAGAAGATACCTCTATGATGCCATTGACAGCGGCACAGAGGAACATATCAGCGTTGTTCTCCTTGATGTTGATAATTTCAAAAGGGTAAACGACATCTTTGGCCATGATATCGGTGATGAGGTGCTGGTAACACTGGCTTCCTGCATCAGGGAAACAGCGGATGAAAAATGTTATCCTGTCAGATGGGGCGGCGAAGAATTTATCATCTGTTACAGAGATGTCGATATTGAGTATGCATATAAGCGTGCATCGCAGCTGTGCAGGCTTATATCCGAAAAGACCATACTTCCCGATAATACTCCCGTTACTGTCACAATCGGACTCAATCACGGCAAACGCAGCGAATTTGACAGTGTTCTCAAAACCGCTGACAAGTATCTGTATATCGGCAAGAAAAGCGGCAAAAACCGCATAGTTTGGTACAAAAATGAAAGCGATCAGGCTCTGCCTGATGAACAATGATCGGTGGTGTGGATATGGCTAATGATAAATGGACTGAGTTCGGCCATACAATGGGCGACATAGCACAAATAGTCTATATCTGGGGCATAGCGCTCCTGATAGCAGTGATCATACTGATTATACTTATCGCTTTGTATGTACAAAAGACCCGGAAAAACAACGACAGCAGCGACGACGATAACGGCGGCAAAAAACCTGTGGCGCTGCGTATAGGTATTATTATCACAGTCGGTATACTCGTTCTGATACTTTCTCCGGTCTTACTGGGATTATTGATGAATTTAATAACGGCATTATTCTGAAAAATGTCGTAAACAGCATTATCATCGGCGCTGTACGCGCCGCAGAGCAGGACAAAACAGTGTATGCAGAAAGGCTCAAACGGCATGGATATCATTTACAAAGGCGAAAAGCTGCGGTATATAGACGATTTCCACGGCAGACAGGTATTGTGGATAACATCTCCCGATCAGACCGGTATGGAGCATATGCAGTTTGTGGGCGGCTATCCGGATGAATACTGTATCTGTCTTTCCGACATGCCCGAGGAAGACAGGGCTCAGATACTCAGACAGCTTGATAAAAAGCTGTAAATATATCCGCAATGTATGTTCAGCGGAAGGTGATCTCCCGCTGAACTAAAGCAAGCCAAAGGCTCACCGCTGCCTGTTGAAAGCACCACTTTTAAATCAAATATATATGTATAATCTGTAAAAAATAGATGAAATAAAGCCAATCACTTGACAAAACAGGCCATATGCTTTATAATTATATAGTTGTAAGTTTTGTGCCATTAGCTCAGTCGGCAGAGCATCTGACTTTTAATCAGGGGGTCTGGGGTTCAAATCCCCAATGGCACACCATAGGAGCCGCAGCTGCGGCAAAGAGCCTCTCGTTTTCGGGAGGCTGTATTTATACGACCTGATATCAGGGGTAGAGTCTATGAATAAAGTCGAAATACGCCACAAGGCATATGAGATGATCGCAAACCGCCGCCAGCAGGCGCAGGCGGAGGCTAACCACAGAGAGCAGGAGATAATACAGAAATTTCCTGTGATCGCGGAATACAAGGCAGAGCTTGCGAGGACTAATTCCGAGCTTACCCGCTGCATCATCAAAAAGGATGCGGATTACAAAAAGAATTTCGAGCGCATCAGGCGCGGCAATACCGAATGCCAGCGACTTATTGCCGATACACTGCGCAGGGCGGGGTACCCCGAGGATTATCTCAATGTGCATTACCGCTGTACAAAATGCAGTGATATGGGATATACCGACAAGGGCGTGTGTGAATGCCTTATCCGCGCTGAGGGACAGATAGCCGCTGAGGAGCTAAACCGCGATGCGAACATCCCCACGGCGGATTTTGAGCATTTCGATATTTCCTACTACAAGGGCGGATATACCGCAGGACAGCCCAATGAAAAAATAATGTCCATAGCACTGAATGCGGTAAAAAAATATGCGGATGAATTTTCCGAAAAGTCGGGAAATCTCCTGTTTATAGGAAATCCCGGCCTTGGGAAGACACACCTTGCAATGGCTGTTGCCAAAACAGTAGCGCAGAAGGGCTACACGGTGATATACGGCTCGGTGATAAACCAGTTCAGAAAGATCGAAAACGAGCATTTCGGCCATGACCATGCCGACACGACGCTTGATCTTATGCTGGGCTGCGACCTGCTGATAATTGATGATCTGGGCGTTGAGATACCCAGTTCGTTCTATGAATCCGTTTTGTATACCATCATAAATTCAAGGATCAATTCAGCAAAGCCCACCATCGTTACGACCAATCTCACCCTTAACGAGATGAAGGGGCGCTACAACACAAGGATACTTTCCAGACTTTCCTTTAATTTTGAAATGATCGGCTTTGTAGGGCAGGATATCAGGGCGAAAAAGGACAGATCCGGCCTGCTCGGCCAATAGGCGGTTCGTATGATCTATGTTATTGCTGATACCCACGGGGACACAGAGGTGCTTGCAAACAAGCTGATAAAGCACCTCAAGGAAGAGGATCACCTGATCATCGCGGGAGATTTCGGTTTCCTCTGGGAAAACACGGAAAAGGAACACAAGGTGATCAGAAAGCTTGGCATGAAAAAGCACACGACCATCTTCATCCCCGGCGAAAACGACAATATATCGCTTTATAAGGAGCTTGCTGCAGAGGATGCCTTCGGCGGCAGGGCTGCCAACCTTTTCGGCAATCTCTGGATGGCATTTCCCGGGATATTCGAGATAGAGGGGAAAAAGCTCCTACTCTGCGGCGAACCCGCCGATGACGCTCAGGAAAGCATGATAAACGAGCTATTCAGAAGCGATGAAACAAAGGCTCTGCAACTTGATGCCGTAATAACCTTTGAACCTCCCGTATCACTGGGCGGCTTTGTCATGGGCGAATACGAGGCAGGGAAGCTTGGATATCTCTTTGATTCGGTAAAAACCGAGATCGACTTCAAGAAATGGTATTTCGGGAAGCTTCACAAAAACATGATGATCTCTCAGAAATACTGCGCCGTGTTTGATGAACCCCATCAGGTATGATGCGATGTTTGATTACAGTACCGATAAAAATGATGTGACAGTCAGGTGCGATCACCTTGACCTGCGGCAGACACTCGACTGCGGGCAAGCCTTTCGCTGGGCGGAGCTCCCCTCGGACTATGACTGCACCTTTACGGGCTTTTACAAAAAAAAGCCACTGACCGTATCGCAGGATAAGGACAGATTTATCTTCCACAATACAAGTGAGGATGAATTTCTCTCATGCTGGGCTGATTATTTTGATCTGAATGAAGACTACGCCGCACTTGCCGCAAGGCTCAGTGAGGACAGCACACTCGCCGCAGCAGTAAGCTTTGCCCCGGGGATACGCATACTCAGGCAGGACTTTGAGGAATGTCTGATCTCATTTATCATCTCTCAGAACAACAACATTCCCCGAATAAAAGGGATAATCTCGCGGCTTTGTGAGCTTTGCGGCGGCTTTCCGGATATATCCGAGCTTAGAAGCGCTGATGAAGAATTCCTCTCTCCCCTGCGGGCGGGCTTTCGCACGAAATATCTGCTTGACTGCGTGGAAAAGGTAAGCAGCGGCGATGTAGACTGCAGCGGCATTTTCTCCATGTCCGTCGATGAGGGCACAGCGGAGCTTAAAAAGATAAAGGGCGTAGGCGAAAAGGTGGCAAAATGCGTGCTGCTTTTCGGCTGCCACAAGCTTGATGCCTATCCTGTGGATGTATGGATGAAAAGAGTCAATGAAAGATTCTACCCCGATGGTCTGCCCGAATGCACAAGGGGCATAGAAGGCGCAGCTCAGCAGTATCTTTTCTATGCCATCAGAAACGGCGCGATATAATAAAACATTACACGATACGCCATGATATTCCGACAAAGCATCCGGGAATATCATGGCGTTTGTTTTTATGATCTTGACAGGAATTTATACCGTTGGATGCCAAATAAATACCGAATACCGTTTTTTTGTGACAAACCATATCTTTTGATGTATACTGATTATCGGAGGTGATAAACAATGATCTTTAAGCTCTTTATCGATAAATCATGTCCGGAAGAGGTGATCGCAAATGTTCATAAAAGAACACCGCTGATAAATGAGATCGAGCGTCTTGTGCTTCAGGACAGTATGTCAGATAGTATTCCCGGGTATCTGGATGATGAGATCACGATACTGGAAATATGTGATATCGAGTGCTTTGCAACAGAAAGCGACAGAACATATGCAATTTACAGGGATGGCCGGAAGTATCTGATACACAAAAGGCTGTATGAACTGGAGAGCATCCTGCCGTCGGATTTTGACAGGATAAGCAGATCAGCCATCGCAAACCGTAAAAAGATATCCAGACTGAAGGTACAGCTTTCAGGTGCGGTAGATGCAGTTTTCAAATGTGGTTATGTGGAATGTATTTCAAGAAGATGCTTTGCAGAATTAAGAAAGAGGTATGGTTTATGAAAAACAACATCAGAAATTTTTTTATAAGAGGCGCTATGTTTGCATGGGCAGGCCCCGTTATCACAGCCATAATATGGGCTGTTCTCAAGGCAGCAGGGAATATGGACGAGCTTTCGGTTGATGAGGTAGTAACGGGGATAATCTCCACTACTGTTATGGCATTTATCGCTTCAGGCATTTCCATTGTATATCAGATCGAAAATCTGCCGAAAACATTTGCCGGACTGATACAAATGTCTGTGCTGTACATCGATTATCTTGGATTCTATATCCTCAACGGCTGGATACCCCTGAGTCGTATACCGTTCTTTACACTGATCTTTGCTGCGGTATTTATCACGATCTGGTGCATTATCTACATTCCTACCAGAATGAAGGTAAATAAGATCAATCAGATGATAAACGACAGATAATCGCTTACACCGTCGATATAACAGCTTATATCACATATAGGGGTAAATTCCTATCTCATCATAGCGAAGCGAAAACGAGATGATATCCCCTGCCTGTATCGTGCCGTCATCATCTGTGATGCCTAGCATTTCAAGCCCGTCACCGGAAAATCTCAGATAATATATATCATCCTTATCCTCTGCCATGCAGACAAATGTGACCATATCGCCCACAAGGGATATATGCGGCTGCGTCCCCGCTTTGAGTATGGTTATCTCCGATCGGGAAATATCTCTGAGGGAAAGCTCCGTCTGACAGCTTTTCCCTGTAACGGGAGCATCACTGCCTTTCCATATGCCCCTGAGAGTGCCTGTGAGCGTATCGCCCGTGACGACTGTTCTGCCGTCCCTGGTTTCGGTCTTTTTAATGGTAAACAGCATACAGGATCCTTTCTATATTGAACGGCACGCCCGTGATCAGGTAATAACAGAGCACTGCTTTTCACGGCAGTGCTCTTATGTTATCTTTTGACCGTCGGTGTCCAGTATTCGTTGTTGTAGATATCTGTAAAGCGGTAGGAGATCACCATTTTGCCGCTGTCGATCTCGGTATTGGAAAGCACCTCATTGCCGTCATAGATATGCGGCGCACCGATATAGTCGATATCCGAAAAACCGCCGTCCTGACCGTAGAAATCGCAGATGAACCTTATCTCATCGCCTGCGTTGAGCTCGGTGACATTCTTTGCTGTGGTCTCTGTCTGACCGTCTCTGTAATCCTCGGAAGCTCCTGCGATATATCCGTAGGGCTGGGCATCATTGAATACCACTATAAGCTTCATTCTCTCGCCGTTTACAAGGGCGGGGATATATCCGCTTATGACGGTATCATCATCTGTCACAGTGGTATCTGTGCGGTAGTATGCCACAGGCTGACCATTGACAGAGAGCCATGTGCTGTCATTTTCGCAGACAAGGTCGTTGTTTTCGTCAAAGGTTATGGTGTTGTCAAGCCCCAGATCGATATATCCATCTCCGGTGAAGTAGAACACATTGAGATCGAGGTCATGCACCAGCTCCCACTGCTCCTCGGAAAGCGAGATAGCGCCGTTGTTCCACACAAGGGCTGTGGGATCGAAGGAATTGTGAGAGATGTATGTATCCGTTTCCTCGGCGCTCATTGCGCGGTCGGAGAGAAAGGATGTATTTGAGGAATCGAGCCCCGATATAAGATCAAAGCCGCCGCTCAGAAGCGAGGAAACAAGATCATTGGTGGAAACGCCGCTGCCCGACAGTGTGCCGAAAAGTGTGGAAACAGGCGATGATGTTCCGCCCGCTGCAGCCTGACCGCTTACCTCAAGGGACGCAAACTGGCGAATGCACTTTGCGTAGTCATCATCAAAACCGATGGCATCATACTCGCTGCAGGCAGGATCAACATAGGATGTGCGCTTGTAGGGGAAATAAACGGAAATTCCGTAGGCATTGGTCATATCTGTGGATGTACGGTTGTACTTCACCGCGCTCCTGATAGCCTCCGCAAGCTCGCTGCCCTCGGATGTACCCATATTCATTGCAAGATGAACAAGATCGACCTGATCTATCTTTGAGCTCTGTGCAAACTCCCTTGTGGTATATCTTGCATCGGATACGGTACGGTAATTCTCGTTTTCGATAAGTCCGCTGACAGAACGCGAGAAAGCGCCGAGCTTCGCGGGAACGGTATTGGCAAATTCCGCAAGATCCGTCAGCGAAAGAGTTGTTTTCTGTCCTCTGCACTGTGCGGCGCAGGCAGAGGTATAATCATCGATGATATTCCTGCAAAGATCAATGGTGGAAACGGATGTATCCTGCCCCAGCTTTGTGAGCCAGTTTGTATAGTACCAGCCGATACCGGGTTCGGTCTCCTCGGATGCGATCATATAGTCCGCATACTTATCCAGAAGCAGTGCAGTCTCCGCGGTAGCCATAAGGCAGGCATCAAAGCCGATGAAATCAAAAGTCGTGCCGCCGTCGGAAAGTGCCTTTCCGATATCTCCGAGACGCATGGAGCCTGAACCCTTGTATTTTTCGTCGTAGCCGTAGCCGCTGACGGAGCCTCCGCCGTGATCCCAGAAAATGAGCTCATTGCGATTAGCGGGGAAATTGGCTGTGCAATACTTTATAAATGACGAAAGGGTATTGTGGTCGGTCATTGCCTTGCTGCCGTCATCCCTGACAAGATTTACCAGCTGCCCGCCCTTTACCTGCCATATCTGGTTGACACTGCTGCTGACGGAGCTGTTTTTCCACCCGCTGCAGCCGCCTGTATACACGATGACATTCACATTGTCGCCGTAGGTAGCACCCATCATTTCACGCAGATCGTTGGTGGCCATGCCGTATTTTGATTCAAGGTCGGTGCCGCACATATAGACCATGACTGTAACGGTATCCTTACCGTCTCCTATGATCTGTGTGCGCTTATCGCGGGAGCCTGAGGCAACGGATGTATCAGGCTTCTGGTCGGACACGAGCGAGGATGGAACAGACGCAGAATATCCGTAGCCCTGGGACTGGGAATAACTGCTCTGTCCCGAAGATGATGAGGAGGAGGACGAGGTATCATAGGTCTGCTCGGTACCGCCGCCTCTCATCATGAAAATTACAACAAGTATTATTATTACCGGCAGGCTGAGACCGCCGCCTACTGCTGCTCTCTTGCCCGCAGATGATGTTTGGCGGGGCACCCCGACAGGGCCGCTGCCGAGCCCGCTGTGACTGGTGCTTATGCCCTTGCCGTCGTCGGTGATATGTTTTTTTCTGCCAACAGGTCTGTTTGCCATGCTATCAATCCTCTTTTTGGGAATAATTCTGATAAGATTATACAACAATATCCTTCAAAAGTCAAGCCGGCGGGACGGCAAGGCCGACAACTACCCGTGCGCTATTTTGTGCAGAATCGCTCTTTTGCAACTCTGAACTGTAGTTTAACCCCTCCACCACCGCCTGAAGGCGGCGGTCCCCCTCCCCTTTCAGAGTAGGCAAGAACCACGCTTTATTAGTTGCCGAGCGGCAAGCTAAAGTTTGCCAATAAATAAAAGTACGGATAACAGCGGGGGGTACCCGCCGACTGTTTAATTCACCCTCTGCGAAAATGAGAGTTTGGTGCTGCAAATGAGAGCTACCATTCAAATAAAAGTACGGGTAGTTGCCGGTCTTACCGGATTATCAGCATAATTTGTCCCGCCTGACGGTAGCCTGTTGTCCGAAATGGTTGATTTGCAGCGAGTCAAAGGGGATGAAACACCAGAGGGACGGAACATTCATTTAAAATGATGGTTTCATTTGTGCGCCGTCCCTCTTCGTTTCTCCCCTTTGTATCCCCTTTTCCCCACTCTCTTGTTGTTTTGTTTCGCCTCTGGACACCGCTTATAACCCACTCAGGCTTATCACCACACTAAATCTCACATTCGCTCAGGTGATTTCTGTGGGGACGGTCGCCGATAAATGCCTGCTTTCTGTTTGGCTTGTCTTGCCCTGTCATTTGATGGAATACCTGCTCTCATATTCGTCAACTTCTCCGATTAATTTGTCCGGCGGGCAAAGCCCGCAGTTACCTGTACTCTCATTTGTCAGGTAACGGAATTTTGCTGCTCGAAGCTTTTATGCCTGCTATTATTTTACACTTAGGCGGAACGACGCTGTTACCCGTACTCTCATTTGTGGGTAATGCTCATACCTTACGGTTATATCTCTTATTCCCTCACCAATACCGATATATCATAATTTGCGAAATAAAATCATGCGGCGGCGTTTTTTGCTTTTTACGGATAAGAGTGTTTACAAATATGAACAAGAATGATATAATATCCATATTGGTGTATACTGTCAGAAATGCGCTGAACAACTGCATCTTCCCCCGACTGCACGCGAAAAGATGCATAAAAACCGCACATAAAAACAAATTCAGGCGGTCATACGATCTGATCAGTGTTTTCTGAATATCACAGTTCACAAGGCAGATCAGCTGCCATTTAAGATATCCTGCCGGCAGGAGC